>NZ_PQMX01000031.1:0-74304 GCF_004368385.1 Burkholderia sp. B10
GAGTATTTAAGCCTGAGCCAGCGACCGAATCACCGCCCCAGCGTTGGTCTGCGTGTTGGCCCCGGCGCGAGCCGGAGCCCAACCCGCCCGGAACCGGCCGCCAGGCCGCCCCCGGCCCCGCTCAGACAGCCGGGATCGGATCCGGACCGTAGCGGTTCGGGCCCTCGGTGCCGCGCGCGCACATCCACACGAGCAGCACGATCGCGCCGACGAGCGGGATGAGCGTGATCAGCACAAACCAGCCGGAGCGGTCCGTATCGTGCAGGCGGCGCACGGTGACCGCGAGGCTGGGCAATACCAGCGCAAGCGACGCGAGCGCGACGACGACCATCAGCAGCATCGCGATCGCGCTCGGGTCCTCGGCGGCCGCGGCGACCACCTGACAGACGATCGACACGATGCCCGTGAGCAACGCGAAATACCAGTATTCCGCGCGGCGCGCCCGGCCGTCGAATTTTGCGTATTGATTGAGTGCGGAACGCACGGCTTCACCGAAATTCATTTTATTGCCCTCTCGTTTTATATCGTCGACCGCGGAAACAACGAAGGCATTATAAATATCAAGTTCCGGGTATTGCATCTCTTTTCGCGCATCGCTCAATGCTTGCCGCACCGGCCGCGCCGGCGCTCCGGGAGAACCGCCAGCCGCGTGCCCCGCCGCGCTTATAATCGCCGCGCCGCGCGACGAATAACCAAAAGATAATCCACAATTCGATTACGGCGGCATGAAACGCTGCACAGCCGATAATCGGCTCGCCGATGCCGCGACGGATTTACCGCCCATTCGCAACAGGCATGCCACCAGCATCGCGCACGGGCCTGAAACGGCGCAGCAAATCGCCGTGCCGCCGCTAACCGGCCGCCGCCTGCTCCAGCACGCTCAGATCGAGCTTCTTCATCCGCAGCACCTGCGCCATCACGCGCTCGGCGCGCGCCGGGTCGCCGGCCATCAGCTCGGGCATCTGCACGGGCACCACCTGCCACGACACGCCGAAGCGGTCGCGCAGCCAGCCGCACTGCTGCGCGCGCTCGTCGCCGCCCTCGGCGAGCGCGGCCCAGTAGCGGTCGATCTCGCGCTGGTCGCGGCAGTTGACGACGAACGACACGGCCGGCGTCAGCGGAAAGGCGGGGCCGCCGTTCAGCGCGAGGAACGCCTGGCCGTCCAGCTCGAACGAGACGGTCATCACCGCGCCCTCGGCCTGCCCGGCCGCCTGCGCACCCGCTTTGCCGTAGCGCGCGACGTCGACAATGCGCGCGTTGTCGAACACCGACACGTAAAAGCGGGCGGCCGCCTCGGCGTCGCGGTCGAACCACAGGAACGGCGTGATGCGCTGGATACGCTCGGTCATGGCAGTGCCTCCTCGATGTCGTCCCGGCACCGGCGCCGGTCTTATATCGTAGGCGCTGTGCGGCGGTGGCGCGGCGCCGCGCTCCGTAGCACGCCCGGTGCCCGCGCAATGAGAAAGGGGGCGATCGCTCGCCCCCTTTCCGGTCATCGCCAGCCGCGCGCGTTCAGAACGCGACGTAAGGCTGCGCGCCGCCGCTGGCCGTCTTGTCCATCCCGAAGTAGATGGTCTTGCCGTAGAAGTGCGGCATGCCGAGGTCGAGCCAGCCGCTCGGACCGAACGGGCCGGCGATGTCGTTGTAGACGAACGTCGACGGCGCCGCGAACAGCGCATCCGCATTCCCCACCGGCATCGACACGCCACCGCTCGCGCCGTTCTTGCCGGTCAGCGTCGCCGAATAGGTGACCGTCGACGACGGGCAGTAGAACTGCGTGTTGGTCGAGCACGTCGTCTGCGCCGCATCGTTGAAGAAGTACGCGTTCGAGCCGGTGTCGAAGAACGCGGTCACGCTGCTGCCGAGGAAGGTCGCATCGACGTCGCCGGCGCTCGTCGACGTCAGCTGCGTCGATGCGCCGAGCGCGTTGTTGCTCTGCGTGCCGATCCCGAACGTCAGCAGCCCGGTCGCGCTGCCCTGCCCGCTGTTCGACACGGTCGGCATCTGCACGATCACGCCGTTGTTGTCGGTCGCGAAGTGATGGACCGGGTTCGCGACCTGTTGCGACGTCGGCACGAGCGCGACCGTGCAGCTCGCGTTGCCGTTCGGGCACGCGTAGTAGTTGTTGTAGGTCGGCGACGTCGACGTCGCACAGGTCGCGCCGCAGTCGAGCGGCGCCGGCCCGATGCCGAGGATGCCGTTCGCGCCGAGATCGCCGGTCGTGTTCGCCGAGGTCCGCGCGCCGTTGTTTGAGCACGAGGCCGGCACGTTGGCCGTGCCGAGGTCGCCGATGATCTGCACCGGCAGCGCAGGCGCCTGCTCGGTGCCGATCGACAGATCGACGGTGCGCAGCGAGCCCCACGTGTAGCTCGACACGAACTTGCCGCACTCGGCCACCGGCGCGCCGCCGCTGGTGATTTGCGGCAGGCCGTTCAACACGCCCGAGGTCAGCGCGCTGCTGACGAGTCGCAGCCCGTACGACGCGGTGTCGACGAGCACGTTGTTGACCACCTGGCAGGTCGACGTGCCGGGCACGCAGATCTTCACGTTGACCGTCGGGATGTTGATCACCCGCGCGGCGCCCGGGCCGACCGTGATCACGGCCGTGTTCGCGGTATTGCCGTCGGACACGTTGGAGCCGCCGCCACTGCTGCCGCCGCTGCCGCCACTGTCGCCGCCGCCGCCGCATGCGGTGACGAGCATCGCCGTCGCGGCGGCCAGGCCCAGCACGCCGAGCCAGCGCTTGAAGGTACGAGAAATGTTCAAGGTCGCTCTCCCGCCGTCACTGGATGTCGTTGCCGGTCAGCCCGGCCGGCAATGCCGCGGGCAGCCATGCCTGGCCCGCGAACGAGCCCATGTGGCCGCCGGTGCGGATCACGAGGCCGCTGGTCGCGACCGACACGGGCGCGCGCCAGCCGTGCGCCGCGTGCGCCGCCTGCACGCCCGCCGTGTACTGCGGGAAATAGCTGCCGAGCAGCGACTCGAGGTCCGGCATGCTCGGCCCGCGCCACGCGAGCCCGAACACGCTGCCGGCCGCGCTGGTGTATTCGTGGATGACGGTGCCCGACCCGAGCGTGATCTCGCGCACGGTGTATGCGGCCGCGCTCGGCTGCACGACGCCGTCGGCGGAGCGCATCGCGCGCTGCAGCGCGCGCACGGTGGCGGCATGATCGTCCGCCGGCGGCGACATCGGTGCGCCGCCCAGTTCGGCATGTGCGTGGATCGACCACAGCACACCCGTTGCAGCCGCCGCATGCGCGACGGCCCAGCCCAAGCGTTTCAGTTTCACATTCCCCCCCAAGGGACTGGCTTCGTCGCCGCGATACCGAACCGTCCGGCACCGCCGGCTACGAATTGGAGTCTTCACAATGACGCTTCATTGCTGCTGACGCGTAGTATGCCTGCGGAGTATGTCGGAATGTCAAATGGGTGCCGCATGATGCGTCGCAGCATGTCGCGCGAGGCAGGGCAAGGCGAAGCGATGCCGCGCGGCGATCCGGGCGATGTGAATACCGCGGAATAGCGCGGAATACCGCGCATGCGCGCCGCACCGGGCCGCTCCATGCAACGGAGGGGCCGCGGGCGCGATGGGTGTGCCCGGTCAGAAACCGAGGCTGGCGAGCAGATCGTCGACCTGCGCCTGATCCTGCACGACGTCGGACTTGCCTTCCGGCGCGATCTGCGGGCCGTTCAGCAACGACGCGGGGCTGCCGGTCGAGCTGACCTGCTCGGCGGCGAGCGCGGCGGCGGTGGCCGCGAACTGCTCGCGCCGCTCCGGGGCGATGTTCTCGACGAGCACGGTCAGCAGTTGCTGCTCGATCAGATAGACCATGTCCATGATCTTCTTGATCACCTGCCCGGTCAGATCCTGGAAGTCCTGCGCGAGCATGATCTCGAGCAATTGCGCGCTCGTCGCCGAGGCGGCCTCGGGCAGCGTGTGCAGGAACGTGCGCGTGTCGTCCATCAGCTCGCGCACTTCCGCGTGCTCGATCGGCGCCGCGTACCACTGCGCCCAGCGCGCGTCGAGTGCCTCGGCTTCGTTCTGGATGCGCTCCTGCACCGGCTTCGCGATCTCGATCGCGTTCAGCACGCGCTCGGCCGCCTGCTCGGTCATCGTCGCGACGTAGCGCAGCCGGTCGCGGGCGTCGGGCACGGCTTCCGCCGCGCGCTCGACGTGCTTGTCGAGCCCGAGCTCGCGCATCGAATCGCGCAAGGCGCGCGTGACCTGGCCGATGCGCGCGAGGATCCTGTCGCTCGCGAAATCGGCGCCTTCGGCATGGCCGTCGGCGTTGATCGCCGCGCCGGCGAGCGCCGCATGGATCGGCTCGTTCACGTCAGCTCCCGGCCTTGGCCATCTTGTCGATGATCTTGTTCAGCTTCTCGTCGAGCGTCGCGGCCGTGAACGGCTTCACGACGTAACCGCTCGCGCCGGCCTGCGCCGCCGCGATGATGTTCTCCTTCTTCGACTCGGCCGTGACCATCAGCACCGGCAGGTGCGTGAGCGTCGCGTCCGCGCGGATTTCCTTCAGCATCGCGAGGCCGTCGAGGTTCGGCATGTTCCAGTCCGAGATCACGAAGTCGAAGCCGCCGCCGCGCAGCCGCGCGAGGCCGGCCGCGCCGTCTTCGGCTTCGTCGACGTTCGTGTAGCCGAGCTCCTTGAGCAGGTTGCGGACGATCCGGCGCATCGTCGGGAAATCGTCCACCACCAGGATTTTCATGCTCTTGTCCATCGTCGTTCCTTTGCAGATTCGTTACCGTCAGGGCATGCAGCATCGTACATGCCCGGAGACATTTCGTTCAGACGCGCTGCACGCGATCGCCCATCGTAGCGAGTCGCGCCATCACGCGCCGGCTCATTTCGGCGAGCGGCGCGACTTCGTCCGCGCCGCCGAGCGCGATCGCCTCGCGCGGCATGCCGAACACGATGCAGCTCGCCTCGTCCTGCGCGAACGTGTGGGCGCCCGCGCGCTTCATGTCCAGCAGCCCGGCCGCGCCGTCGCGGCCCATGCCGGTCAGGATCACGCCGATCGCGTTCTTGCCCGCGTGCTGCGCCGCCGAGCGGAACAGCACGTCGACCGACGGCCGGTGGCGGTTCACCGGCGGATCGTCGGACAGCTGCGCGATGTAGTTCGCGCCGCTGCGCGCGAGCAGCAAGTGCGCGTGGCCGGGCGCGATGTACGCATGGCCGGGCAGCACGCGCTCGCCATGCTCGGCTTCCTTCACCGCGATCCGGCACAGGCCGTTCAGCCGCTGCGCGAACGACTTCGTGAAGCCCGGCGGCATGTGCTGCGCGATCAGCACGGCGGGCGCGTCGGGCGGCAGCGGCGTCAGCACCTCGCGGATCGCCTCGGTGCCGCCCGTCGACGCGCCGATGATGATCAGCTTCTCGGTACTGACGAGCGGGTTGTTGAACATCGGCGCGGCCGGCTGGCCGTTCGCCGCGCGTGCGGCGGCGTGCGGCTGCGGCGTCTGGCGCACGCGCGCGCGCGCGGCCGCGCGGATCTTGTCCGCGAGCTTCTCCGCGTAGTCGAGCATGCCGTCGCGAATCCCGACGCGCGGCTTCGTGACGAAATCCACCGCGCCGAGTTCGAGCGCGCGCAGCGTGATTTCGGAGCCGCGCTCGGTCAGCGACGACACCATCACGACCGGCATCGGCCGCAGGCGCATCAGCTTCTCGAGGAAGTCGAGCCCGTCCATGCGCGGCATTTCGACGTCGAGCGTCAACACGTCGGGGTTGTGCTGCTTGATGAGCTCGCGCGCGACGAGCGGATCGGGCGCGGTCGCGCACACCATCATGTCGGGCTGGCTGTTGATGATCTCGGTCATCAGACTGCGGATCAGCGCCGAGTCGTCGACGCACAACACTTTGATCTTCTGCACTGCGGTCATGCCTCCTACTTTCTCGAAAGGTTGGCCGCGTACGGGCTGGCGGCCTTTTGAACCGCCGGCTGCACGCCCGCGCCGCCGCTGCGGGCGCCGAACAGTTCGATGCGCGGCCGCGCCGGCGGCGGCGCACTCGGCCGCGGCGCGGCGAACAGTTCCACTTTCGCACGCGCGCGCGCCGCGCTGGCGCGGACGGCCTCGCGTGCGAGCGCGGCTTCGCGCTCGGCCACGCCCGGCACCTGCAGCCGCAGCTTCTTCACCATCGCGCGGCCGGTGCGCGGCATGAACGCGACCTTGCGCGGATGCACACCCTGCAAATCTTCCGCGGTGATGCGAATGCGTTCGAGCGCGAGATAGCGGCGCACGAAATCGGCGTTGCGGTCGCCGATGTTGATCGTCGTCATGCCGGCCAGCACCGCGGCGCCGCCGAACACCTTCGCCTCGAAGCGCTCGCGGCGCCCGCCGGCCTTGATCAGTTCGTTGATCAGCACTTCCATCGCGTAGGCGCCGTAGCGCATCGACTCCGACGCGGCCGCGCCGGCATCGGCGCCGTCGTCGGGCAGCATGAAGTGATTCATTCCGCCGATGCCGGAGACCGGGTCGTGCAGGCAGGCCGCGACGCACGAGCCGAGCACGGTCATCAGCACGATGTCTTCGGACGTCGTGTAGAACTCGTTCGGCAGCAGCTTCACGCCGGGGCGGTCGAAGTGGGTGTCGAAGTAGTGGTTGGTCGCGATCGGGAGAGCGCTCATCAGCGTTCTCCGTAAGCGGGCGTCGCGCCCGCGGCGCGTTGCGCGCCCGACGGCGCTGCCGCGGAACCCGCCGCGCCGCGCGCGCGCGCGCTCTGCACGGCGTCGCGCGTGAGCTCGTACACCGTCTGCCCGCGCAGCCGGAACGCCTGCGTCACGTACGTGAAATTCTCCGAATGCCCGGCGAACAGCAGCCCGCCCGGCTTCACGAGCGGCTCGAAGCGCGACAGCACCTGCCCTTGCGTCGGCTTGTCGAAATAGATCATCACGTTGCGGCAGAAGATCGCGTCGAACGGCTTCGCGATCCCGTAGTCGGCATCGGTCAGGTTCAGCTGCTCGAAGCGGATCATCGCGCGCAACTCCGGGCGCACCTTCACGCGGCCGGCCTGCGCGCCCGTGCCCTTCAGGAAGAAGCGCTTGAGCCGCTCCGGGCTCAGGTGCTTGACCTGGTCGTACGTATAGATGCCGGCCTCGGCCTTCGCGAGCACCTGCGTGTCGAGGTCGGTCGCGAGAATCGACGCGCTGCGCGCGGCCGATTCGCCGAGCGCCTCGACCAGCGTGATCGCGATCGAATACGGCTCCTCGCCGGTCGACGCGGCCGAGCACCACACCGACACCGGCGCCGGCCGCCCTTTCACGAACTCGGCCAGGATCGGGAAGTGGTGCGCCTCGCGAAAGAACGCGGTGAGGTTGGTGGTCAGCGCGTTGGTGAACGCCTCCCACTCGAGCGGATCGTCTTCCCGCTCGAGCAGGTCGAGGTATTCGCGGAACGTGTCGAGGCCGCGTGCGCGCAGCCGGCGTGCGAGCCGGCTGTACGCCATGTCGCGCTTGTGCTCGGACAGCGAGATCCCGGCGCGTTGATGGATCAGCTCGCGTATGCGCGCGAAATCCGCGCCGGTGAATGCGAAGTCGCGCCCCGGCTCGCCCGCTCGGGGCGAGGCTTCCGGTGCATCGGATCGAAACGGTGCGCGCGCGGACAGCATGGCTTAGAAGGTCTCCCAGTCGTCATCGGACGTACCGGCCGCGGCCAGCGCCGGCTTCTCGCCGTGCAGCGCGGGGCGCACCAGTGCGGGTTTCTCGGCGGTCTTCGCAGCCGGCGCGGCGGGCGCCTTCGCGAGACGCGGGCCGTAGCCGCCGGCAGCCGGCGCTTCCTTGGACGGACGTGCGCCGGCATCGGCCGCGCGCTTCGGTTCGTGGCTCGATGCCGATGCAGCCGATGCCGCTGCGGCGCGCCGTGCGGCCGGCTGCGCGGCTGCTTGCGGCGCCGGCGATGCAGACGATGCGCTCGGTGCGGCGTCGTGACGGCTTTCCGACGACGCGGCAGCCGGCGTTGGCGTCGGCGCGGTCGCCCGTGCGACGCTGCGCGCCGGCGCGAGCGCGATGCCGCCCGCGACGCGCCATTCGGCGACGATCGCCTTCATCTGGCGCGTCTGCTCTTCGAGCGACGCAGCAGCGGCCGCCGCCTGCTCGACCAGCGCCGCGTTCTGCTGCGTGACCGAATCCATCTGGCCGACCGCGCGGTTGACCTGCTCGATGCCGGTCGACTGCTCCTCCGACGCGGCGCTGATCTCGCCCATGATGTCGGTCACGCGGCGCACGGCCTGCACGATTTCGTCCATCGTCGTGCCGGCGCGCGCGACCAGCGCCGACCCGCTTTCGACCTTCTCGGCCGAATCGCCGATCAGCTGCTTGATTTCCTTCGCGGCGCTCGCGCTGCGCTGCGCCAGCGAGCGCACTTCGCCCGCGACCACGGCGAAGCCGCGGCCCTGCTCGCCTGCGCGTGCGGCTTCGACCGCCGCGTTCAGCGCGAGGATGTTGGTCTGGAACGCGATGCCTTCGATCGTGCCGATGATGTCGACGATCTTGCCCGAGCTCGTCGCGATGTCCTGCATCGTCGACACCACTTGGCCGACCACGTCGCCGCCTTGCGTCGCGATGTCCGATGCGTTCACGGCGAGCTGGCTGGCCTGACGCGCGTTCTCCGCGTTCTGGCGCACGGTGCCGGTCAGCTGCTCCATGCTCGACGCCGTTTCCTGCAGCGACGCGGCCTGCTGCTCGGTGCGCTGCGACAGGTCGGTGTTGCCGGTCGCGATCTCGCGCGCGCCGACGTCGATCGACTCGGTGCCGCGGTGGACGGCCTGCACCATCCCCGTCACGGCGTCCTGCATCCGCTTGATGCCGCCGAACAGGCGGCCGATCTCGTTGTTGCTGAATACGGTCACCGGCTGCGTGAGGTCGCCGCCAGCGATGCGCTCGAAGTGCGCGATCGCGTCCTCGAGCGGCTTCACGATCAGCCCGCGCAGCATGAAGCGGATCGCGATCACGACGACGAACGCGATCGCGATGCCCGCGGAGATCAGGACGATCATCAGCGAGATGCGCGACTGCGTCGCGGCCTGGCGGTCTTCCGCGCGCTTTTGCAGCGCCGCGATCACGGCGGCGGCGGTCTGGTCGAACGCGACGAACATCGGGCTGATCTTGGTGTCGGCGATTGCGTGGTACGCGGCCATGTCGCCCGCGCGCGCCGCGACGAATTCGGGCTCGACGCCGTCCTTGATGATGGCCGTGTAGCGCGCACCGAGGTCGTCGAGCAGCGACTGGTCGACGCCGAGCTTGGCCGTCGCCTGGAACGCCTGCCAGTTCTGGTTCGACTTCGCGTACAGCTCCTGCGCGCGTTCGAGCACCTTCGCCGCCTCGGCCGTGTTGCCGCCTTCGGTCAGCGTGCGGAAGCGGTCGAGCGCGACGCGCGAGCGCAGCAGATGCGCCGACGTGTCGTCGAGCGTATGGATCGCCGGCAGATCGGCGTGCGCGATCTCGTCGAGCGCGCTGCTCGCGCGATCGAGCGCGTAGAGGCCGAGCCCGCCGACCGCGGCGGCCAGGCAAACGAGGATGAGTCCGACCGCCGTCAGCGTCGAGCGGATCGACCAGTTGTGCAACATTGCAGAATCTCCCGAAATTACTGCGCGCGCGTGGCGCTTATGCGCCGAGCATCTCGATCAGCGCCATTTCCCGGCTCGACATCAGCTTCTCGATGTCCATCAGGATCAGCATCCGGCCGTCCACCGTGCCGAGGCCCGTCAGGTACTCGGTCGTCAGCGTCGCGCCGAATTCCGGCGCCGGCATGATCTGGTCGGTCTGCAGGGTCAGCACGTCCGACACGCCGTCGACCACCATCCCGACCACGCGGTTCGACACGTTGAGGATGATCACGACGGTCTGATGGTCGTACTCGACGCGGCCCAGATGGAACTTGATCCGCATGTCGACGATCGGCACGATGATGCCGCGCAGATTGATCACGCCCTTGATGAAGTCCGGCGCGTTGGCGATGCGCGTGACGCTGTCGTAACCGCGGATTTCCTGCACCTTCAGGATGTCGATCCCGTATTCCTCGTCGCCGAGCGTGAAGACGAGGAATTCCTGCCCGGTCGCATCGCCCTGTTCGGCGTCGCGGCGGCTTGCGACCGCGTTCGCCGCGGCCGGATTGATCATTTGGACTTCAGCAGACACGTGTGCCCCCAATCGGTTGAATGGCGAGAGTTAGAAGATCGCGAGTTCAGCGCCCACCCGGGCGCCGTGCGTCGCACGGGTTTCGCGGTTCAGCGCCGCGACGTCGACGATCAGTGCGACGCTGCCGTCGCCCAGGATCGTCGCTGCCGAGATGCCGTGTACCTTGCGGTAATTGGTCTCGAGGTTCTTCACGACCACCTGCTGCTGGCCGACCAGCTCGTCGATGAGCATCGCGAAGCGGCGCCCTTCGGTTTCCATGATCGTCACGATGCCCTGGGTCGGATCGGTGCGCGCGTCGTCGACCGAGAACACCTCGTGCAGCGCGACGAGCGGCAGGTATTCGCCGCGCACGCGCACCACGCGCTCGCCGTTGCCGACCGTGTAGATGTCGTCCATCGACGGCTGCAGCGACTCCATCACGAAGTTCAGCGGCAGGATGAAGATCTCGCTGCCCACCTTCACCGACATCCCGTCGAGGATCGCGAGCGTGAGCGGCAGCACGATCCGCGTGGTGGTGCCGCGGCCGGCCTGCGACGAAATCTCGACGTGGCCGCCCATCGACTGGATGTTGCGCTTCACGACGTCCATCCCGACGCCGCGGCCCGACACGTCGGTCACCGTCTCGGCGGTCGAGAAGCCCGGCGCGAAGATCAGCTGCCACACTTCGTCGTCGCTGACGTTCTCGGAAATCTGCATGCCCTGCTTCGCGGCCTTCGCGAGGATCCGCTCGCGGTTCAGGCCCGCGCCGTCGTCGCTCACCTCGATCACGATGTTGCCGCCGTGATGCGCGGCCGACAGCACGAGCTGGCCGACTGCGTCCTTGCCGGCCGCGACGCGCTTGTCGACGGTCTCGATGCCGTGGTCGAGGCTGTTGCGCACCAGGTGCGTGAGCGGGTCGATGATGCGCTCGATCAGGCTCTTGTCCAGCTCGGTGGCCTGACCGAACGTGACGAGCTCGACCTGCTTGCCGAGCTTGCCGGCGAGATCGCGCACCAGCCGCGGGAAGCGGCTGAACACGTAGTCCATCGGCATCATCCGGATCGACATCACCGCTTCCTGCAGGTCGCGCGCGTTGCGCTCGAGCTGCGCCATCCCGTTGAACAGGCGGTCGTGCAGCGCGGGATCGAAGGCGGTCGCGGTTTCCGCGAGCATCGCCTGCGTGATCACGAGTTCGCCGACGAGGTTGATCAGCTGGTCGACCTTCTCGACGCCGACGCGAATCGAGCTGCCTTCGGCGCCGCCTGCCGCGCCGGCCGCGCCGCGCGGACGCTTGTCGTCGTGGTGATGGTGGGCGGCATGCGCGTTGGCCGGTTCGGCGTGCGGCGCTTGCTGCGGCTGGGCTGCGGCGGGCTGTGCCGGCGCCTGCGGCGCGGCCGCGGCGGCCGGCGCCGCCGGTGCGGCGGGCGCTGCGGGCGCGAACACCTCGACGCGTGCGGCCGGTGCGGCTGCGGCCGCGGCCGGTTCGGCGGCAGCCGGCGTCGCGGCGGCCGGCGCCGGTGCGGGCGCTGCGGCCTCTGCTGCCGGTGCGCCCGGCGCCGCCGCTGCGGCCGGCGCGGTGCCGCGCGAGATGCGGATCTGGCTTTCGTCGATCACGAAGCAGCACACGGCGATGATGTCGTCGGACGGCACGTCCGATTCGAGCCACAGCGTCAGGTCGCCGCCCGACTGCTCGCGGCCGGCGATCCGGCCGAGATTGCTCAGCTCCTCGGTGAGGAGCGCCTGGTCCTTCGTGTCGACGCCGACCAGCGTGATCTTCAGATGCGGGCCTTCGGCGCCGGCATCGGCCCCGCCTGCCGCCGGATGGGCGGCCGCGACGGCCTGTTCGATCACGTGGTCCGGCGCGCTATCGCCGGCGGCGGCGGGCTCCGGCGCAGCCGCAGCCGGCGCAGCGGGCGCGGGTGCGGCGGCCGCAGCCGGCGCGGGCGCCGGTGCTGCCGCGGCCGTGCCGCTCGCGGCCTTCAGCTGTTCGAGCTTCGCGCAGATTTCCGCGGCGGCCGCCGCGTCCGGCTCCGCGCTCGCACGATAGTCGGCGAGCTGGTCGGACAGCACGTCCTTGGTCTCGAGGAACGCGTCGACCATTTCCTTGGTCAGCGTCAGCTCATGGTTGCGCGCGCGGTCGAGCAGCGATTCGAGGATGTGGGTCGTTTGCGTCAGCGCGGTAAAGCCGAACGTCGCCGCGCCGCCCTTGATCGAATGCGCGGCGCGGAAGATCGCCGCGAGATCTTCGGGGTCGGGTGAATCGACGTCGAGGTTCAGCAGCAGCTGCTCCATCTGTGCGAGCAACTCGTCCGCTTCGTCGAAAAAGGTCTGGTAGAACTGCGTGATGTCGAGAGTCATGCCCGGTCACCGGTTGGATTCGTCGCGTTCATGTCAGGAGGCCGTCTGCTCGGAGAGCGTCGCGACCAGGTCGATCAGCACGGCCGGGTCGATCGGTTTTTCGATCCAGCCGGTCGCGCCCGCGTCGCGTGCGGCGTCCTTGAAGGCATCGCTGCCTTCGGTCGTCAGCACGAGGATCGGCGTGGCCGTATACGCGCTGAGCCTGCGCAGCGCGGAGATCACCTCGAGCCCGCTCCTGCGCGGCATGTTCTGGTCGGTCAGCACCAGGTCGTACGGCATCGTGGCCGCCATGTCGAAGCCGGCTTCGCCGTCCGGCGCCACCGTCACGTCGTAGCCGGCCTGCGCAAGCGTCGCCTGCAGCAGCGCACGCATGGTCGCGGAGTCGTCGATGGCGAGAATGGTTCGGATCATGTCTGTCTCGGAAGCTGGAAACGTCAGGGTTTCGGCGCGACGGCCACGGCGCTCGCGAGCACCGGCCGGGCGGCCGAGGCGGCGCCCAGCTGCTGCCCGAGCAGCTTCGAGCCGGCCGCATCGGCCGACAGCGTGGTGGTCGTCGCGTCGTCGCGCATCAGCGCCTCTTCGGATTTTCGGTTCAACACGATCACGCTGATCCGGCGGTTTTCCGGATCGAGCGGATCGGCCTTGTTCAGGTTCTGCGTCGAGGCGAGGCCGAGCACGCGCAGCACCTTCGCCTCGTCCATGCCGCCTGCGATCAGCTCGCGGCGCGACGCGTTCGCACGATCGGCCGACAGCTCCCAGTTGCTGTAGCCGCCTTCGCCGCCCGCATACGGCACCGCGTCGGTGTGACCCTGCACGATGATCCGGTTCGGCACGTCGTTCAGCGTCTTGCCGATCTCGCGCAGGATGTCGCGCATGTACGGCTCGACGTTGTTGCTCGACATCGCGAACATCGGCCGCTTCTGCGAATCGACGATCTCGATGCGCAGGCCCATCAGCGTCGAATCGATGCGGATCTGCTGGCGGAACTGACGCAGCGTCGGGTTCGCCTCGATCGCCGCCATCAGCTTGATCTGCAGGTCGTGCAGGCGCGCCTGCTCGCGCCGCTCGATCGCGCCTTGCGCCTGCGCCTGCGCGGTGTCTTCGCCCTTCTTCGCGACGCGGTCCGCGAGGCTCGTCGAGCCGTCGGTGCGGCGCGTCGTGCCGGCGTCGACGCTCGACAGGTCGCGGCCGCCGCCGTTGATGATGCTCGAGTCCTGCGAGCTGCGGTCGCCGCTGCCGAACAGCGCGGCCTGCAGCGGCGTGTTGAAGTACTCGGCGATCCCCTTCAGCTGCACCGGCGTGGCCGAGCTCAGCAGCCACATCAGCAGGAAGAACGCCATCATCGCGGTCATGAAGTCCGCGTATGCGAGCTTCCATGCGCCGCCGTGGTGGCCCTTCTTCTGCGGGGCCACCCGTTTCACGACGATTGCGCGATCCTTGCTCTTGCTCATCGAACGCTCCGCGTCACTTCGCCTTCACGCGGCGCACGTGCTCTTCGAGCTCGTTGAACGACGGACGCTCGGTCGAGAACAGCACCTTGCGGCCGAATTCGACCGCGATTGCGGGCGCGTAGCCGTTCAGGCTCGCGAGGATCGTCACCTTGATGCACTGGAACATCTTGGTCGCCTCGGCCACGCGCTGCTCCGCGAGGCTCGACAGCGGCCCGATCAGCCCGTACGACAGCAGGATGCCCAGGAACGTGCCGACCAGCGCCTGCGCGATCATCGCGCCGAGCACCGCGGGCGGCTTGTCGGCCGACGCCATCGTGTGCACCACGCCCATCACGGCCGCGACGATACCGAATGCCGGCATCGCGTCGCCGACACGCATCAGCGCGTGCGCCGGGGCTTCACCTTCGGTGTGGTGCGTCTCGATCTCCTCGTCCATCAGGCTCTCGATCTCGAACGCGTTCATGTTGCCGCCCACCATCAGGCGCAGGTAGTCGGTCAGGAATTCGACGATGTGGTGATCGGCGAGGATCTTCGGGTACTGCGTGAAGATCGGGCTCTTCTCCGGATCGTCGATGTCGGCTTCGAGCGTCAGCGTGCCTTCCTTGCGCGCTTTCGCGAGCAGCACGTACAGGAGCCCCATCAGCTCCATGTAGACGTCCTTGTTGTACTTCGAGCCCTTGAAGAGCGTCGGCAGCACGCGCAGGGTCGCCTTGATCGTCTTGATGCCGTTGCCGAGGATGAACGCGCCGACACCCGCACCGACGATCATCAGGATCTCGAGCGGCTGGACCAATGCGCCCAAATGCCCGCCTGCCAGCGCATAACCGCCGAAGACGGACAACAGCGTCACGAGTGTTCCCACGATAATCAGCACTGCCTGTCCCTCACGAAAGACCGGCGGGGAGACCGCCGTTAATCAGGTTTACGGCAGTCGGCAGGAAAACTTTCGCGGCGCCTCCGCTGCGCTGCGGCGGTGTTTACCAGCAGGCCGGAATCGGTTCGCATGCGGTGCAGCCGCTGCCGGACACTCGCCAACGCGCCGTCCGGCGCGGCTCAGGCCGTCGCGGCGGCCAGTTCGGCGCGCGCGGCGGCAGCCTTGCGGGTCTTGCCCGCGCGCGACGGCGGTTGGCACAGGCCGCACACGAAACCTTGATGCGGATCATGCGCATGGGCGACGAAGTGGCCGCCGCAGCGCGTGCAGGGCGTCATCTGCAGCATCCCGGAATCGAAGAAGCGCACCAGCGTCCATGCGCGCGTGAGGCTCAGCGCGGCCTCGTCGCCCGACAGATCGACGTGCTCCTGATAGAGCCGGTACGCCTTGACGATCGACTGGATCGGGTCGCAACGGCCGTGGTCCTGCATGAACCGGTAGATGTTGTAGAACAGCGACGAATGGATGTTCGGCTGCCACGTCATGAACCAGTCGGTCGAGAACGGCAGCATCCCCTTCGGCGGCGACACGCCCTTCAGTTCCTTGTACAGCTTGATCAGGCGGTCGCGCGACAGGCTCGTCTCCGCCTCCAGCAGCTGCAGCCGGGCGCCCAGTTCGATGAGTTCGATCGCGAGGGTGATTTCCTTCACCTCGTTCACGACGCTTTTGCTAGCCATGGTCAATAACCGTACGCTTGACGTTGTTCGGATGTGTCGCCGATACGCCGCCCGCCGGCGCGGCGCGCCGGGGCGAACGTGGAGGCGGTGGTGATCAGCGGACGCTTTCGACCGGCTGGCCGGCCATCAGGATGGCCGAGTGTGCGTGCGTGACGACGTCGCTGCGGCCTTTGTCGGCGAGCGACGACAGCAACGCGTGGTCGTCGAAGCGGAAGCGGCACAGCATCTGGTTCGATGCGGCGAGCTTCACGGTCTGCGCGAGCGTGAGGTTCGCGAGCACATCGGCGAGTTCCTCGGAAACACCCATGCGGAACATGCCCATCGCTTTGTCTTCCCGCAGCAGGCGCTGCGCGAGAAGGAGGTACGACAGGTTGACCTCTTTGATCTCACTGAGCATTTCGCTGGTGGCGCTCATCATTCCCCCGTTAGAAAACTTTGCTTTGGCCTTTCGTGTTATGAAAACGTTTGCTCTATCAGGCGCCTACTGGCGCAGCTGCCGGCACGTTTATAGTCTTACAGGCCGAATTCTGGCTAAACGGCCTTTATGCCGGTATCAGCGAAGTGGCGTATGCCGTGCAGGATTTGTCTGTAAACCGTGTAGGAATTTTTCCGACAGAAAAAATGCCCGGTGGGGACGGGTGAAACCCGGATCTGTCGGAGGAGAGGCGCTGCAGAGCGCGTAGACGGGGGAAGCTGGAACGGCGGGGCGCGAGTGAGTCAATCGGTAAAAATTATAGTGGTTTTTCACGATATCGCAACAATTATGGCCACTGTCTCGATTTCGATTCGCGTGCCCTTTTTCTCGGGGTTTTCGCGTATTTCATCGTGTAACAAGCCTTAAGTCTTTGAAAAAACACTCGAACCCCTGAAGGCGATATCCATAATGGACTCCAATGGGCGGCGGCGTGAGCCGCGCCGGCCCGCCCCGCAGCTTGCCGCCCGGCGTCCCGCATCTCCCCTCGCGGGCCGGTCACGTACCGCTCAACGCGTGCGTCGGCGAGTTCCGCAACCTTGTATCGGACCAGCATCCGCACCGGAACCCGCTGGTCGACACTGGAGAACGCCCATGCGTATTGCCCAGATCGCGCCGCTTTACGAAGCCGTCCCGCCGAAACTTTACGGCGGCACCGAGCGTGTCGTGTCCTACCTGACCGAGGCGCTCGTCGAGCTCGGCCACGACGTGACGCTGTTCGCGAGCGGCGACTCCGTCACGTCCGCGCGGCTCGAGGCCGCGTGGCCGCGCGCGCTGCGGCTCGACCCGTCGATCCGCGACTCGATGGCGCCCCATATGCGCCTGATCGAGCAGGTGGCGCGGGTCGCGCACGAATTCGACGTGCTGCACTTCCATCTGGACTATCTGCCGTTCCCGCTGATGTCGCGGCTCGACACGCCTTATGTGACGACGCTGCACGGCCGCCTCGACCTGCCCGAGCTGCAGCCGGTGTTCGACGCGTTCCCGGACGCGCCCGTCGTATCGATCTCGAATTCGCAGCGCAAGCCGCTGCCGCAGGCCGCGTGGGCCGGCACCGTGTATCACGGGCTGCCCGACACGCTGCTCACGCCCCAGCCGGACGTGAAGCCCGAGTACCTCGCGTTCCTCGGCCGCATCTGCCCAGAAAAGCGCGTGGACACGGCGATCCGGATCGCCGCGCAAAGCGGGCTGCCGCTGAAGATCGCCGCGAAGGTCGACAAGGCCGACGCCGACTACTTCAAGGAAGTGATCGAGCCGCTGCTGGGCGAGGCGCACGTCGAATTCATCGGCGAGATCAACGAGGCGCAGAAGCCGGCGTTCCTGTCGGGCGCCAAGGCGCTGCTGTTCCCGATCGACTGGCCGGAACCGTTCGGGCTGGTAATGATCGAGGCGATGGCGTGCGGTACGCCGGTCGTGGCGTTCAACCGCGGCTCGGTGCCGGAGGTGATCGAGGACGGCGTGACCGGCTTCATCGTCGAGGACGTCCAGGGCGCGGTCGGCGCACTGCACCGGATCGACAGCCTGTCGCGCGACGCGATCCGCGCCCACTTCGATGCGCGCTTCAGCGCCACGGCGATGGCGCGCCGCTATGTCGAAACCTACGAATCGCTTTGCGCGGCGGCGAAACGCCCGGCGTTGCGCAGGGTCGCCGGAGCCTGACGCGTAAATTCGTCACGAAATACGCCGGAAAAATTGCGTGGAAATCCGCGCGTAAAAGCTGCCGGCATCGAACAAAGAGCCGCATCGTCGATGCGGCTCTTTCTTTTTGCGCGGCGCGCCGATTGGTGCCGGCGATTGATGGATCATTCGATCAGGAAACGATCGCGGTTTTTGCCGACGATCCAATTCGGCGGCTTGCCGCGACCACTCCAGGTTGCACCCGACTTCGGATCGCGGTATTTCGGCGGCAACGGCGCCTTTTTCGGCGGCCGGCCGCGCCGCGCCCGCTCGGCGAATCCCAGATCCTGGGCCGTCAGCCCGTATTCGGCAATCACCCGCTGGACTTCGGTGATCACTGCCGCCACTTCCTGACGGCGCACTTCGTCCGCCTGGGCCTGCAGATCGGCGATCTGCGCCTTGAGTTTCGCGTATTGAGACATATCGACTCCCTTTTTTTGCATGATGCGGCTCCGCCGACTCCGGCCGGAACGCCGACACCCGTTACGTCATCGCACTGCCGCCCTGCTCTTGCCAATTAATTCTGCCATCTTTAACCGATTCGTCTATATGGAGAATGCGGATTTATTCTAATAAAGCGAGCCGTCGGCATTCAAATTTAACAATCGTTGACCCTCGTCGGTCCGATTCATTTCCTATAATCCAGACCAATTCGGGCGACGAAGTAAATCAGCCGGCCGCCCATTGGTGTTCACCCTACTTGGACGAGGTCCCTTCATGAATCTTTCACAGCGGCTGGCCGCAGAAGCATTCGGCACGTTTTGGCTGGTGCTCGGCGGGTGCGGAAGCGCCGTGCTGGCGGCCGCCTTTCCGGGCCTCGGCATCGGCTTTGCCGGCGTCGCACTTGCTTTCGGCCTGACCGTGCTGACGATGGCATTCGCGATCGGCCATATTTCGGGTTGCCATTTGAATCCGGCTGTGAGCGTGGGCTTGACGGTCGCCGGCCGCTTTCCGGCACGCGATCTCGTCCCGTACGTCGTCGCGCAGGTGGTCGGCGCCACGCTCGGCGCGTTCGTGCTGTATCTGATCGCAACCGGCAAGCCGGGCTTCGACGTGGTGGGCAGCGGCTTTGCGACCAACGGCTTCGGCGAGCGCTCGCCCGGCCACTACTCGCTCGGCGCGGCGTTCACCTGCGAAGTCGTGATGACGGGCTTCTTCCTGTTCGTGATTCTCGGCGCGACCGACAAGCGCGCGCCGGCCGGCTTCGCACCGATCGCGATCGGCCTGTGCCTGACGTTGATCCACCTGATCTCGATCCCGGTCACGAACACGTCGGTGAACCCGGCCCGCTCGACCGGCCCCGCGCTGTTCGTGGGCGGCGAAGCGATCGGCCAGCTGTGGCTGTTCTGGATTGCGCCGATCATCGGCGCAGCCATCGCAGGGGTCGTCTATCCGTTGATCGCAGGGCGCGACGCTGCCGTCCTGCTGCCCGCATCCGCTCGCACCGTCGAATAACAACGCTACGGGGTCACGCGAGCAGCGCAGCGAGCCTCACGCTGTCGAACAACACGAGGCAGGTAATTTGAACGGGCGCCGCTGGCGCCCGTTTTTCCTTTTCGTTCAGGACGCCGCGACGCCGTCGACGGCATCCGTCAGCGCGAACAGCGTGCGCAGGTGACGCGCCACGCCGGCGTCGAAGTTGTTGCCGATCCGCGGAATGTGCGGCAAGCGCGCGATCAGGTCGGGATTCGCGTTGTTCATCGTGAACGCGTGCCCGGCGGTTTCGAGCAGATCGATGTCGTTCATGTTGTCGCCGAACGCGATGCAGTGCCCGGCGTCGACGCCGAGCCGCTCGAGCACCGCCCGCAGCGCGCGGCCTTTCGAGACGTTGGCAGTCATCACTTCCAGGCAATCGGGCAGCGAGTAGGTGACGTACAGCGCGTCGCCGAACTGCACGCGCATCTGCTCGGCGACCACCGCGAGGTCGGCCGGCTCGCCGATGTAGAGCACCTTCGCGATATCCGTGCCGTCGTGCGCGGCCATGTCGATCACGTCGTAGCGGAAACCGGAGTCCTGATGGAATTCGAGCAGGTGCGGGGCCTCGCGATCGATCAGCCAGCCGCGATCGGTAAACAGATTGACGATCACGCGCCCGTGCGCGCCGGCCACGGCGGGCTGCACGAGCTCGCGGACGATTGCCGGGGCGATGTCCTGCGCGTGGATCGCCGTGTCGTCCGGCGCATGCACGCGCGCCCCGTTCGACGTGATCAGGTATGGCCGGATCCCCAGCACGTCGCGGATGCCGGCGACGTCCGCATAATGCCGCCCGGTCGCGATCACGAACTGCAGGCCGTCGCGTTCGAGCCGGCGGATGGTCTCGATCGTGTACGGATCGAGTTGGTGATCGCTGTTCAGCAGGGTGCCGTCGAGATCGGTGGCGATGACTTTGTACATGGGAGGCGGTGAAGGACGCGCACGGCGGTGCGGAGCCGCCATTTTAACGTCGGGCCGGCCCGCGCGCCGGACGACCGGCGTTTGCGCCCGATCACCGGTGACTCGCCACGCGCGCCCCGCTATCCTGCGCCCGCGGCCGCAAGCGCCTTCAGCGCGAGCCGCAACGCGCCGTGCGCTGAATCGTCGAGCGGCGCCCGCAACCGCGCCGCGTGGCGCTCGGGCACGGCCGGCGCGAGCGCGTCGGCCAGCCCGCCGCACAGCGCGACCGGCAGCGCGTGCCGCGGGTCGAGCGCGTCGATCATCTTGCCGATTTCCTCGCCGGCCTGCGCGATGAGCGCGGCGGCATACGGATGGTCGCGATGCGCGAACACGATCGGCGCGAGCCGCGCGTAGATGGTCTGGTTCGCGTCGCACGACCACTGGACGAGCGCGTCGCGATCGTCCGCGCCCGTTGCGCCGAGCAGCGCCTCGGCAAACGCATCACGCGGCGCACGGCCATCGAGCGCCTGCTGCGCGTAAGCAAGCGCACGCATGCCGAGCCACGCGCCGCTTGCCTCGTCGCCGGACGGAAAGCCGAAGCCGCCCGCAATGCGGCAATCGCCCGCCGCATCGAGCACCGCCGCGATGCTGCCGGTGCCCAGCGCGACGATGAGCCCCGGCGCGCCGCCGTGCGCACCGACCAGCGTCGTGTATGCGTCGCTTTCGACCGCGAGCGCGTCGAGCGGCGCGTGCGCGCGGAAAGCGGCCAGCCAGGCAGCGTTGTTGACGCCCGCCAGCCCGCAGCCAAGCGCGCATTGCGACCAGTTCAGCGCGAGTCCCGCTTGCGTGAACGCGTCGGCACAGGCCGTGCCGATCGACGCCCAGGCGCGCTCGATGCCGAGGCCGAGCCCCGACGGGCCGCCGCGCCCCTGGGCGAGTTCGCGGCCGTGCCGGTCGGCGAGCACCGCGCGGGTGCCGGTGCCGCCGCCGTCGATGCCGATTGCAAAAAGTAATGCCGTCATGCGTGGATCCTGCTGATTCGACCAGTCGCCAAGCTTAACCGCATCGGCCCCGCGCGCCCATCTGCCGTTCGGCCAGCTATGCCGCGCATGGGGCTTCCGCTATGCTGGCGCGATCGAATCGACACTGGAACGAGGCCGACGATGTCGCAGCGGTGCAACTGGGTAAAGACGGAAGCGGACGCCCACTATCACGATACTGAATGGGGCGTGCCGTCGCATGACGATCGCCACCTGTTCGAGATGCTGATCCTGGAAGGCGCGCAGGCCGGGCTGTCGTGGTCGACGATCCTGAACAAACGCGCCGGCTATCGGGAGGCGTTCGCCGATTTCGACGTCGACGCGGTCGCGCACTTCACACCGCAACGCGTCGACGAGCTGCTCGCGAATCCCGGCATCGTGCGCAATCGCGCGAAGGTCCAATCAGCGGTGATCAATGCGCGGGCCGTGCAGCAGATTCGCGAGGAGCACGGGTCGCTGGCGAAGTTCATGTGGTCGTTCGTCGGTGATACGCCGATCCAGAACGCGTGGCGGTCGTATCGCGACGCGCCGGCGTCGACCGCCGAGTCCGACGCGCTCAGCAAGGCGTTGAAGGCGTACGGCTGCAAGTTCGTCGGCTCGACGATCTGCTATGCGTTGATGCAGGCGACCGGGATGGTGAACGATCACGAGCTCGGCTGCCCTTGCCATGCGCAATGTGCGGCGCTTGCGGGCAAGCAGCCGGCACGGCGCCGCAACGCAGGCTGACGGCGAGGCGGCGGGCAGCGGAGCTGGACGGGCCGACGACAGGCCCGCCACGAAGCGGGCTGGCCCGGCGGCACGACCGCGGCGGCGGCAGCGGCAGCGGCGCCGGCTGGGGGGATAGCCGCAGACCGCGCCTGTCGGCAGCGCTCCCGACACCTATACCGCCCGGAACAGCCAGCCAAAAAAGCAAAACGGCGGAGCGGCTTCTTTCGAAGCACGCTCCGCCGTTTCGCGGCGAACCGTCAGACGCTCTTAGTGGAGCTTCTTCGGCAGCATCTGGCTACGCAGACGCTTGTGCAGGCGCTTGACGGCTGCTGCCTTCTTGCGCTTGCGGACTGCGGTCGGCTTTTCGTAGGACTGGCGTTCGCGCAGTTCAGCGATCAGGCCATTTTTTTCGATAGCACGGCGAAAGCGGCGAATCGCCACTTCGAACGGCTCGTTTTCTTTCAGAAGAATCGTCGTCATGTCGTTCCTAAAGTGCTTAAACGGTCAAAAACGTAGCGGCCAAGCGCCACGCACCGGCCATCCGGGCGTCCCCACAACAGGCGAAACGAGCGGAAATACGGCCTCGGAGGCCGGAAATGAGAGGCGGAAAGCACCGCGAGTACGCTTCACAAGCCGCGTGCAGCGCCGCGTTTGACTGCCAGCAGGAATGCCGCAACGGCAAAGGCGTGACAGAAAATCTCAATTCAGCCCGCCATCATAGCAGGAAATCACAGACAAAACCATCCTTTTGTCGTTCGCGGGGTGCTGGAGCGCGTGAAGGCTGCCGAAATGCCGTCCCGAACGGCTGCCGCACGCGCCCACAAAATCGCTGCGACCCAAGCCAGGCTTGGGCTTCGCGCCCCCATCCCACTTCCGTCCCGAATTTCCTCGACGGAGTTTCTAAAGTTTTCGCCGGGTGCCGCCGTCAACCAGGAAAGGCGGGCAGCGCCACTCGCGATAAAGCGCGACGCCGAAAACGACCCCTGTCTGTACTCAGGCATTTTCCAAAACGAGGAAGCAAATGCTGAACATCAACACCAACATCCTTTCGCTGACGACGCAGACGAACCTGTCGGGCTCGCAAAGCGCACTGTCGCAAGCGATCAACCGCCTCTCGTCGGGCAAGCGCATCAACACCGCAGCTGACGACGCAGCAGGCCTGGCGATCGCAACGACGCAAACCGCAGCAATCAACGCGCTGACGCAGGGTGTTGCAAACGCGAACAACGGCATCTCGATGATCCAGACCGCCAACGGCGCGCTGCAATCGACGATCGACAACCTGCAACGTATCCGTACGCTGGCAGTGCAGTCGGGTGACGGCTCGCTGGATTCGGCCGCTCGTGCAAACCTGCAAGCTGAAGTCTCGACGCGTCTCGGCGAAATCGACCGTGTCGCATCGCAAACGACGTTCAACAGCCAGACCATCCTGGGCGGCACGGGCAGCGTCACGTTCCAGATCGGCGCAGCAGCGAACCAGGTCGTTACCGTCGACTTCGGCACGCAGAACTGGAACAGCACGGGCATGAGCGTGAACGCCCTGAGCGTCAGCACGCAATCGGGTGCGCAATCGGCGATCACGGCGATCGACGCGGCACTGAAGCAAGTCAACACGTTCCAGGCAACGCTGGGTGCGGCACAGAACACGTTCCAGGCTGCGATCTCGACGACGCAAACCCAGGCAACCAACATGAGCGCTGCTCGCGCGCAGATCACCGACGCGGACTTCGCGACGGAAACGGCGAACCTGAGCAAGGCGCAAGTGCTGCAGCAAGCAGGCATCTCGGTTCTGGCGCAAGCGAACTCGCTGCCGCAACAAGTCCTGAAGCTCCTCGGTTAATAGAGAAGCACGCGCGGCGGGCCATACGCCCGCCCGCCTACGGGCACCGCGGCGTCGCCATCGGCACTCGATGCGACGCCGCCGCCCTGACCGGAATTCTCAAGGGAGGCACGCCTCCCTCTTTGCATTGAACCGCGGCGCCACCGCCGCATCGCGCTCGTTGATTGCGCGGACGACCGGAGTAACGGCATGGCCACCACCACCCCCGTCAGCAGCACCGACATCAGCACCCTCCTGTCGCAGGCCGGACAGTCGATCATCAGCGGCGCGACCAATTCGTCGCTCGACGTCAATACGCTCGTGACGACGCTGGTGAACGCGAAGACGGCCGGGCAATTGCAGACGCTGCAGACCCGGCAGACGAACGACAATACGCAACTGTCCGCGATCGGCCAGTTGAAGAGTGCGCTGTCGGCGCTGCAGAGCGCGCTTACCGGCCTCTCGGACGGCAGCACGCTCAGCGGCCTGGCGGCGACGGCGAGCGGCACCGGTATCGCGACGACGGTGACGAGCAGCAGCAGCGCGGTGGCCGGTTCGTATTCGGTCAACGTCACGCAACTCGCGACCGCCAACAAGCTGTCGTCGGCCGGCGTGACGTCCGCGGACACGATCTCGGCAGGCTCGCTGAGCATCACCTTCGGCAGCAATGCCGCGTTCAACGTCAACGTGGCGGCCGGCGCATCGCTGTCCGACATCGCGTCGTCGATCAATTCCGCATCCGGCAATGCCGGCGTTACCGCATCGGTCATCACCGGTTCGGACGGACAGCATCTCGTGATGCAGTCGAACGCCACCGGCGCGGCCAACACGATCTCGATCACGGGCACGGGCGTCAACTCGAAACTGACGTCGGGCTACACGACGGTCACCCCGGCGGCCGATGCGAAGCTGACGATCGACGGCACGCCGGTATCGAGCGCATCGAACACCGTCACGGGCGCGCTGACGGGCGTCTCGCTGGCGCTGTCGCAAGCCGCGGTCGGCACGACGCAAACCATCACGCTGTCGCAGGACACGGCCGCGGCGACGAATGCGATCACCAATTTCGCGAACGCGTACACCAGCTTCGTGACCACGGCGAAATCGCTGTCGTCCTACGACTCGACGGCGAAGAGCGCCGGCCCGCTGCTCGGCGATGCGATGCTGAACACGATCACGAACGCGCTCGCGACGACGCTCAGCAGCGGCGTCACGACCGGCGGCACGACGTATGCGCTCGGCAGCATCGGCATCAACGTGACGTCGACCGGCACGATGACGGTCGACACCGCCGCGCTGACCACGGCACTCAAGTCGAACAGCTCGACGGTGGCGGCGATCTTCAACCAGACGAACGGCGTGGCGCAGGCGCTCAACTCGCAGATCAACTCGTACACGCAGACGTCCGGCTTGATCGACCAGCGCACCACCGCGATCAACGCCGATCTGACGAACGTGCAGAGTCAGGCCACGCAACTGCAGACCTACTCGAACCAGCTGACCACGCAATACACCGCGCAGTTCACCGCGCTGAACTCGCTGATGGCGCAGATGGCGAACAACACGCGGTATCTGACTCAATTGTTCGGCGGCCAGAGTAGCGCCGGCGCGTTGGCCACCAACAAGTAAGCCACTACGAACCGGACCTGACCATGACGACCGACACCCTGTCCCGCGCCTTCGACCTGACCCGCGCCATGCAGTCGGCGGCCGACGCACGCGACTGGGTGCGCGTCGCGGCCCTCGTCGGCGAACGCTCGCCGCTGCTGATGAGCCTGTCCGGCGAGCAGACGCAGGATGCGCTGGACCGGGTGCGGCAAATCATGGCCATCGACGCGTCGATCACGGCGCACGCGCAGGCGGACCATCACCGTCTGACTGCGGAATTTGCGCAGTCGCAGGAACGCATCAAGGCCGCGAGCTTGTACCAGAAGACGGGCATGCTGTAACCGGCAGGCCGTCTGGTCTGTACCGATGTCGAACTAGAAGACGCCGCCAGTCGAGCGGACCGTAGTCGCCGTAACGTCGAGCCGCTTCAATGCGGCTTTTTTTTCGCCGGCACGCGGGGCGCGAGCGGGATCGCGCCGGTCACCCAGTAGCGCTCATTCGGCCGGCACACAAAGCGTCGGTTCGAACGTCGCTTCCAGCCGCGCCCCGCCCCGCTCGCGCGTCACGCGTCCGCGGGCGCCGTCTCGCCAGCCGCGTAGCTGGCCCACATGCCGTGCAGCGCGTCCTCCAGGTTGTGCGCAAAGCGCGATGCGTCGCACAGCGGCGACGCCAGCACGCGCTCGCGCAGCGTGGCGCGCAGCGTCGCCAGCCGGTCGCGGTCGGTCGCGAATGCGACTGCCTTCGCGAGGTACGCCGCCTCGTCGTCGGCGATCCATTCGCCCATGCCCGCCGCGTGCAACAGGCTCTCGCAGATGTGCGTGACGAACCGGCCGCCCTTCATGCCGAGCACCGGCACGCCCATCCACAGCGCTTCGGCGGTGGTCGTGCCGCCCGGGTACGGGAACGGGCTCAACGCGATGTCGATGCGGTTGTACGCGGCGAAGTATTCCGCGCGCGGCGAGCCGCCCTCGAGAATCAGCCGGTCCGCGCTGATGCCATGCCGCGCGAAGCGCTCGAGCGTCGCCCGATTCACGTCGTCGGCGCCGAGCTCATACGCCTTCAGCAGCAGGCGCGCGCCCGGCAGCGCGTGCAGGATCCGCGACCACAGCGCGACGACCCCGTCGCTGATCTTGACCAGCTTGCCGAAGCAGCCGAACGTGACGCCGCCATTGGTCGCCATCGGCAGCGGGCCGACCGCGACGTCGTACGCAGGCGGCGTGAAGCACAGGTAGCTGTCCGGCAGCCGCCACGGGCGCTCGGTGAAGTGATGCTCCTCGTCGGCGGGCAGCGTGTGCGCATCGCCGATGAAATAGTCGATCGCGCGGCAGCCGGTCGTCGCGAAGAAACCGAGCCAGCTCGCCTGCACCGGCGCGGGCTTGTGCGCGAAGATCGGCAGGCCGCTCCAATCGGTGTGACCGGCCATATCGATCAGGATGTCCATCCCGTCGTCGCGAATCAGTTGCGCGGCCTCTTCGCGGCCCAGGCCGACCACCTTCTTCCAGCTCGCGAAGTTCGGCTTGAGCCGCGCGGTCACGCCGTCCTCGCCGACGAAGGTCACATAGGCATGCGGCTCGATACGCGACCGGTCGATCCGCCCGAGCACGCTCTCCAGGAAAATCCCGACCGGATGCTGGCGCAGGTCGCCCGACACGAAGCCGACGCGCAGCGGCCGTGCATGCGCCTGCGCGACGCGCTTCGCGCGATCGTGCTCGAACGGATCCGCATCGCGCTCGAGATGTTCGCCGTAGCGGACCGCTTCGACGACCCACTCCTGCGGCTCGAACGCCGGCGAACTCGACATGTTGAACAGCATCCGCGAGTACGCGCGATGCAGGTCGTATCGGATCGCCGAGCGGTACGCGTCCAGCGCGCCGGCGAAATCGCCTCTCGCCCACCGGATGTCGCCGAGCGTCATCTGCATCTTGAGGGGATCGATGCCGAGCTCCCGAGCGATCTCGATGTGCTCCATCGCCTCGTCCAGCTTCTCGAGCCGCAACAGCACGGCGGCGAGGTTGTGATGCGCGTCGGCATCGTCGGGGTTCAGGTCGATCGCGTGTCGGTAGCTCAACTCCGCGGCGGCCAGCGCGTTGAGGTTGTGATACGCGAAGCCGAGGAAGTTGTACGCATCGGCCAGTTCGGGATCGAGCTCGATCGCGTGCCGGCACGCCTGCACTGCCTGCCCGTATTCGCCCTGCTGGTTGCGCAGGTCGCCGAGCCAGGCCCATGCCCGCGCACGCGCGGGATCGATCTCGATCGCCCGTTCGAGCAGCGCGACCGCCTTGTCGAATTCGCTCATGCGCTGCAGCAGTCTTGCCAGTACGCAGTGCGCGTCCGCGTCGCCCGGATCGAGCCCTTCGCGCGCATGGTCGACCGCACCCCGCAGATCGCCTGCCGCGCGCAGCGTCTCGCTCAGCCCTTGATGAGCAACGCGCAAACCCGGTTGCAGCGCGATGGCGCGGCGATAGGCATCCGCAGCCTCGTCGAATTTCTCCTGCGCGCGCAGTGCGTTGCCGAGGTTGCTGTACGCGTCGGCGTATTGCGGCTGGTGCGCGACCGCCTTGGCGTAGCTCGCCGCCGCCGCCTCGTGCTCGCCCAGATCCTGCAGCGCGTTGCCCAGATTGTTGTAGGCCTGCGCGTAGTCGGGGCGCAGCTCGAGCGCGCGCGCGCAGCTCGCCATCGCCGCCGTCGGATCGCGCGCGTCGCGCAGCGCGTTGCCGAGGTTGTTGTGCGCTTCCGCATAATCCGGACGCAGCGCGACCGCGCGACGGTAGTGCGCGATCGCGTCGTCGAGCCGGCCGCTTTCGCGCAGCATGTTGCCCAGGTTGTTGAAGTACGACGCGTCCGGCCGCTCGACCAGCGATTGCTTCATCAGTGCCAGCCCAGCGTCGTACTGCTTCAGCTGACACGCCAGCAGCCCGAGGAAATGCAGCGCATCCGGCTGGCCCGGCTGCGCGGTGAGGATCGCGTCGTACAGCGTCTTCGCTTCCGCGAGACGCCCCGACTGGTGATGCGCCAGCGCGGATTGCAGCGTGTCGTGGATATCGTTCATGCTTCCTGTTCCGAGTTCGTATAGCGTTGCCACATGGCGAGGAACGCCGCTTCGAGATGCGTCGCGAACCGGCGCGCGTCGCACAGCGGCGATGCGAGCAGTTGCGCGCGCAGCCCGGCGCGCAGCGTCGCGAGCCGCTCGCGGTCGCGCACCGCCGCGATCGCCTTCGCGACGTAGGCGTCCTCGCCGTCCGCGATCCAGTCGCCCATGCCCGCCGCGTGCAGCAGGCTTTCGCAGATGTGCGTGACGAACCGGCTGCCCTTCATGCCGAGCACCGGCACGCCCATCCACATTGCTTCGGCGGTGGTCGTGCCGCCCGGGTACGGGAACGGGCTCAGCGCGACGTCGATGCGGTTATATGCGTTCAGGTATTCCGTGCGCGGCGAACCGGCCTCGAGGATCAGCCGGTCGGCGCCGATGCCATGCCGCGCGAACCGCGCGACGGTCGCATCGCGCACGCCCTCGCGGCCGAGCTCGTGCGCCTTGAGCAGCAGCCGCGCGTCCGGCACCGCGTGCAGGATGCGCGACCACGCGTGCACGACGTCGTCGCCGATCTTCACGAGCTGGCCGAAGCAGCCGAAGGTCGGATGGCCGTGCGCCGCCATCGGCAGCGGACCGACCTCGACCTCGTCGGCCGGCGGCGTGAAGCACAGGAAGCTGTCCGGCAGCCGCCACGGCGCTTCGACGAAGTGATGCGCGTCGGCGTCCGGCAGCGTGTAGCGGTCGCCGATGAAGTAGTCGATCGCGTCGCAGCCGGTCGTCGCGAAAAAGCCGAGCCAGCTCGCCTGCACCGGCGCGGGTTTCCAGCCGAATGCGGCCAGCCCGCTCGACTGCGTATGGCCCGCGAGGTCGACGAGGACGTCGATCCCGTCGTCATGAATCATTCGCGCGGCGGCCTCCGGCGGCAGCGCGGCGATCGAGCGCCAGACGCTCGCGTGCGGCTTCAGTTTCGCGGTGATCGCGTCTTCCTCGTCCGTGGTCACGTACACGCGCAGGTCGATGCGCGTGCGGTCGAGGTGGGCAAGCACGCTCTCCAGGAAGATGCCGACCGGATGCAGGCGCAGATCGCCGGACACGAAGCCGACGCGCAGCGGCCGCCCCTGCGCGCGCGCCGCCCGCTCGCGCGGATCGTGCGCATAGCGCGTCGAACGCGCCGCCAGATGCCGGCCGTAGCGCAGCGCATCGGCCAGGTAATCGGCAGGGCTCACGCAAGCGGATGCCGCCGCGCTGAACAGCAAGCGGCTCAGCACCGTCGCCGCCACGTCGTCGGCATCGTCGCGCACCAGCGCCAGCGCGTCGCGATACGCGTGGACCGCGGCATCGACGTTGCCCTGCGCGCGCAGGATGTCGCCGAGATTCACGTGCATCAGCACGGCGGGCGCGCCGGCCTGCAGCGCCTGCCGGCAATACACGAGCGCTTCGTCGAGCCGCTGCAGCTTCAGCAGCACGACGGACAGGTTGTGGCACGCGCCGGCGTCGGCGGGATTCAGCGCGACGGCGGTGCGATGGCACGCCAGCGCGTCGTCGAGCCGGTTCAGCCCGTGATACGCGTTGCCCGCGTGGTTGTGCGCCTCGCCCAGGTTCGGCGCGAGGCGGATCGCGTCCAGCGCATGGGTGAGCGCTTCCGCGCAGCGCAACTGCTTGTGACGCACGGCGCTCAGGTTCGCGTGGGCCATCGCCATCGACGCGTCCAGCTCGATCGCGCGTTCATAGTGCTTGGCGGCGCCATCGAGGTCGCCCAGGTCTTGCAGCGCGTTGCCGAGATTGTTGTAGGCCTGCGCGTAATCGGCGCGCAGCTCGATCGCGCGCGCACTGCTCGCCATCGCCGCCGTCGGTTCGCCCGCGTCGCGCAACGCGTTGCCGAGGTTGTTGTGCGCTTCCGGGTAGTCGGGCCGCAGCGTCACCGCGCGGCGGTAGTGCGCGATCGCGTCGTCGAGCCGGCCGCTTTCGCGCAGCATGTTGCCGAGGTTGTTGAAGTACGACGCGTCCGGCCGCTCGACCAGCGACTGCTTCATCAGCGCGAGGCCAGCGTCGTACTGCTTCAGCTGACACGCCAGCAGCCCCAGGAAATGCAGCGCATCCGGCTGGCCCGGCTGGGCGGTGAGGATCGCGTCGTACAGCGTCTTCGCTTCGGCCAGACGGCCGGACTGATGGTGCGCGAGCGCGGTCTGCAATGCCTGTCCTGTTCCGTCCATCTCGTGTGTCCTGCTCAATAGGGATGAGTCGCATACGCAGTCGATCGGCGACCGTCAGATGTCCGATCGTGACGGGCGAGGTCGCGATCCCTTCGCGACCTATCGCGACCTATCGCGGCCTATCGCGGCGACGATGCCGCGCGCCGCCAGGTCGGGGGAACGTCAGGTCGGCCGGCGCGCTGCTCGGCGCGACGTCCGCCGTGTTCCGCTTGCCGCCGACGCGGCATCGTCGGCGCACGTCACGCCGTGACCGACCTCACGCGGACTCGACCGGCGCGGCTTCGACGTGCTGCGCCCACATGCCGTGCAGCGCGTCCTCGAAGTGGCGCGCGAAGCGCGGCGCATCGCACAGCGGCGACGCGAGCAAGCGCGCACGCAACGTCGTGCGCAGCACCGCCAGCTCGGCGGACTTGCCGACCCGCGCGACGGCCTGCGCAACATACGCGTCGTCGTCGTCCGCGATCCAGTCGGGCAGCCCTGCCGCATGCAGCAGGCTTTCGGTGATGTGCGACAGGAAGCGGTCACCGCGGCGGCACAGCACGGGCACGCCCATCCACAGCGCCTCGGCGGTCGTCGTGCCGCCCGGATACGGGAACGGGCTCAGCATCAGGTCGACGCGTCGATATGCGGCCAGATACTCGGCGCGCGGCGCGCGGCCTTCGAGGATCAGGCGCCGAGCGTCGATGCCGTGCGCCGCGAAGCGCGCGGCAAGCACTTGCTGCTCTTGGGGAGCATCGAGATGCTCCGCCTTAACGAACAGCTTCGCGCCCGCGACCGATTGCAGCACGCGCGACCAGACCGCGACGACGCGATCGGTGATCTTCGCGAGCTTGCCGAAATAGCCGAAGGTCGGATGGCCGTTCGCGAGCATCGGCAGCGCGCCGACATCGATCGGCTCGGCCGGCGGCGTGAAGCACAGGTAGCTGTCCGGCAGATGCCACGGCCGCTCGGTGAAATGCGCGGCCTCGGCAGGCGGCAGCACGTGGCGGTCGCCGATCACGTAATCGATCGCGCGCACGCCGGTGCTCGCGAAATAACCCGGCCAGCTGGCTTGCAGCGGCGCCGGCTTCCACGCGAACAGCGGCAGGCGGTTGTAGATCGTGTGACCGGCCGCATCGAGCAGCACGTCGATGTGGTCCGCGCGGATCCGTGCGGCCGCCGCTTCGTCGCTCAGGCCGGCGATGCGGGTCCACGTCGAGAAAGCCGGCTTGATGCGGGCGGTCAGGTCGTCCTCGACGTCGCGCGTCGGGTACGCATGCATCTCGATCCGGTTCGGGTCGAGATGCTTGAGCATGCTCTCGATGAAATAGCCGACCGGGTGCGACTTCAGGTCGCCCGACACGATGCCGACCTTCAGCGGCCGACCGACCCGCGGCGACAGGTCGACGAGCCAGTCCGTCCACGGCTTCGCGTGCCGCGTGACGAGCTCGTCGTAGCGCGCGGCCTCGGCAAGATACGCGGCGTGGTCGAACGTTTCGCCGTAGTGGCTCGCGAACAGCAGGTTGCTGCGCGGCTCCGGCAGGTCGGGGCGCAGCGCGACCGCATGCTGGTATGCCTCGAGCGCGGCCGGAATCTCGTTCAGGTCGAACAGCGCGTTCGCAAGATTGTTGTAGGCCTGGCCGTTGTCGGGCTTCAACGCGAGGGCCTGGCAAAACGCATCGACGGCGCCGCGCGCGTTACCTGCGAGCCGCAGCGCGTTGCCGAGGTTGTTGTACGCGTCGACGTAATCGGGCCGCAGTTCGATTGCGAGGCGGAAGCACTCGGCGGCGGCGGCATGACGGTTGTCCGCCTGCATCACGTTGCCGAGGTTGTAGTAGTACATCGCGTCCGGCCTGATCTCGATCGCCGCCATGATCAGGTCGGATGCCTGCCGATAACGCCCGTACTGATGGCCGATCAGGCCGAGGAGGTGAAGCGCGTCCGCGTGCCGGGGATCGGTGTCGAGGATCTGCCGGTACAGCGTCTCGGCCTCTTCCAGCCGGTCGGCCTGATGGTGCGCCAGCGCCTGTTCGATCGTGGCGGCGGCGGGGGAGGTGGGCATCATGAGCTATGTCGTCCTGGTAGCCAATACGGGATTCGAATCGCGGCCGGCGACGCTGCGTCGGCGCACGCCTTCGCCCGCGGACGCACACACCGACGGTCTCCGACGTGTCCGAATTCTCCTCGCGCACGCCGCGTTCCAATTTGGCGAGCAGGTGCTGGAATTGGTCGCTATTCCCGCGACTGCAAGCCGCACCGGCGGGCGCCCCGAATTCGCGCCGGACACCCGCGAATCCATCGAAATGCGGGGTGAAACCACCCGCTAATCCGACATTCGATCCCGGCGGCGCTCGCTAGACTTGATCGCAGAAAGATGTCCGACCTGCGACGCTCGGACGGCTGTGCATTCCGATGCCGCCGCGCCGACGCGTGCTCGTCCGGTCACACCCTTTGTGCCTGGAGCCCTGTGTATGCACGAATCAGCGATCATCACCAACGCAGATGGCGATCAGCTCGCGGCGCGCCGCGAATTGTTCGACCTGATGCAGACCTACCCCGCGACGCGCGAGGAACTGGAACGGTCGCTCGGCCTGTTCGTGCGCGGCTCGCTCCTCGCACGCATTCTCGCGACCTTTGAGATTTATCAAAAAATCGTGCCGCTGCCCGGCGCGATCCTCGATCTCGGCACGTGGCGCGGGCAGACCGCCGTGCTGTGCGAGAACTTCCGCGCGATTCTCGAGCCGCTGAACTTCCAGCGCCGCATCCACGCATTCGATACGTTCACGGGCTACACGGGCTTCGCCGAGCACGACACGCGCGACCGCAAGCTGTTCTCCGACGGCACGTACTCGCTGTCCGGCGAGTACGCCGACCTGCTGCGCAAGCTGCTGAACCTGCACGAGCGCAGCAACGCGATGGGGCACGTGCATGACAAGCACCACGTGTGGGAAGGCGACTGCCGCGACACGCTGGCGGCGTTCGGCGAAGCGCATCCCGGCGAGATGGTCGCGCTCGCATGGTTCGACCTGAACGTGATCGAGCCGACCCGGCATGCGTTCGACGCGGTGATGGAGCGGCTGGTGCCCGGCGGCGTCGTCGCGTTCTGGCAGCTCACCCGCGGCGGCCAGCTGCCCGCGGAAGGCGTCCATTACCTGCGCGACCTGCTCGGCAACCGTCCGCACCAGATCCACAAGGCGGCGGCATATCCGTCGCTCTGCTACCTGTCATTCCCCGAAGGTGGGGGCACACGCAAATGAAAATCGCAATCCTTGGCAACGGCATTCTCGGCCTGATGACGGCCCGCGCATGGCAGCAGGCCGACCCGGGCGTCGAGCTCGTGATCGTCGGCCACGCGCATCGGCCCGGCTCGGCCACGCGCGCTGCGGCGGCCATGCTCAATTCGTTCACCGAGCTGGAAGGCGATTCGCTCGGCACGCCGATCGACCGCTTCAAGTTCGAGCTGAGCCGCGGCGCGACGGCGGCCTGGCCCGCCGTATTCGCCGAAATCTGCACGCCGGAGCGCGCGGTCGCGCACGGCTTCGGCACCTTCGTGCTGAACAACGCGGCGACCGACGCGCTCGACGACGAGAACTTCGCGGCCATGCAGCGGTTCTGCCGCGAATTCGAGGAGCCCTGCGAGGCGGTCGATCCGTCAGGCATCCCGAACTATCATCCGGACCCGCGCTATCGTGCGCTGAAGGCGGTCTTCCTGAAGCGCGAAGGCTGGGTCAATCCGAAACAGTTTCTCGACGCGCTGACCGCGTCGGTCGCGCAAGCCGGCAACGTGCGCTTCATCGACGCCGAGGTCGAGCGGCTCGACACCGCGGCCGGACGCGTCACCGCGGCGCATATGTCCGATGGCAGCGTGCTCGGCGCGGACCGCTTCATCCTCTGCAACGGCGCCAACGTGACGCGCGTGCTGCAGGCGAGCCTGCCCGAGCTGCCGGTGCAGCGGATGTTCTACGGCATCGGCATGTCGGTCGAACTGCAGAGCGCGGAGAACGTGCACACGCACTGCGTGCGCACGACCAACCGCGGCCTCGCGTGCGGTGTGTATTCGGCGCCGCACGGGCCTGACCGGACCCTCGTCGGCGCCAGCAACTACATCAGTCCGGTGCCGCACGAGCACGGCCACGCCGGCAGCGCGTACACGCTGCTCAAGTCTGCGATGGACCAGATCAACACCCGCTTCTCGCGCGCGAACCTGGTCAACGTCAACGTCGGCTGGCGACCGACGACGTCCGACCTGTATCCGCTGTTCGGCGAAACCAGCGTGCGCGGACTGTGGATTCTCGGCGGCACCAAGCGCGACGGCTTCCACCTGTCGCCGGTGCTGTGCCGCGACCTCGTCGCGGCGATGCGCGGCGAGCCGGTCGATCCGCGCTACGCGGAACTCGCGCCCGAACGCCCGCTGATCCGCAACATGACGCGCGAGGCCGCGATCGCGAAGACGGTACGCCATCAGATCAATGCCGCGTACCAGCACGACTTCGTGCCGGCGCGCAACCGCATGGTCGAACAGCTTCAGAACGCGATGCGCGCGGACCTGGAGGCGCTGCACGACAAGCTGGGCGCAACGGACTGGGGCATTCCGCCCGAGCTCGTCGACATGTACCGGTACGGCCACATTCCGGCATGAGCGGCGCGACCATGAACCGCGACGCGAAGCGGGTGGCGATCGTCCAGTCCAACTACATTCCGTGGAAGGGCTACTTCGACCTGATCGCCGCCAGCGACGAGTTCATCCTCTACGATGACGCGCAGTACACGCGCCGCGACTGGCGCAACCGCAACCAGATCAAGACGCCGCAGGGCGTGCAATGGCTGAGCGTGCCGGTGAAGGTGAAGGGCAAGTATCACCAATCGATCCGCGAAACCGAGATCGACGGCGCCGACTGGGGGCCGCTGCACTGGAAGGCCCTGCAGCAGAACTACGCGCGCGCGCCGCACTTCGCGCGCTATGCAGACGAGCTCGAAGCGCTCTACACCGGTCGCACCTACGGGATGCTGAGCGAGCTGAATGTCGCGATGCTGACGTGGGTCCTCCGGCAACTGGAGATCGGCACGCGCGTGTCGTCGACGTCGGACTATGCGCTGCACGGCGACCGCACCGAGAAGCTGCTGAACCTGTGCGTGCAGGCGGGCGCGACCGAGTACCTGTCCGGCCCGGCCGCGCGCAGCTACCTCGACGAGAACCTGTTCGCCGATGCCGGCGTCGCGGTGCGCTGGTTCGACTATCCGACCTACCCCGAGTATCCGCAGCAGTGGGGCGACTTCGTCCACGGCGTGACGGTGCTGGACGTGCTGTTCAACTGCGGTCCCGAAGCGCGCCGGTACGCGCTGACCTCGAAAGACTGAAGCGATGTCCATGAGCGAATCCCCGCATGCGAGCCTGCTGGAAGAAGTGGCCGCGTACTACAGCGCGCGGCTGGCGGAGCACGGCGCGACCGCGCGCGGCGTCGACTGGAACGGCGAAGCCGGCCAGTTCCTGCGCTTCGAACAACTGACGAAGATCCTGCCCGCGTCCGGCGGCCACTCGGTGAACGACATCGGTTGCGGCTACGGCGCGCTGGTCGATTTCCTGAAGGCGCGCGCGCTGCCGGACGGCTTCGCGTATGCGGGCTACGACATCTCGTCCGACATGGTCGACGCCGCGCGGCAGCGCTACCGCGACGACGCGAACGTCGCGTTTCATGTCGGCGCGGTGCCGCAGGCTGCGTCGGACTACGGGATCGCATCCGGCATCTTCAACGTCAGGCGCGGTCACGGCGACGACGCGTGGCTCGACTACATCCACGCGACGCTCGACACGCTGCACGCGACGAGCCGCTTGGGCTTCGCGTTCAACTGCCTGACGTCGTATTCCGATCCGCCGTTCATGCGCCCGGACCTCCTGTACTACGCAGATCCGTGTGCGCTGTTCGATCGCTGCAAGCGCCGCTATTCGCGCCACGTCGCGCTGCTGCACGACTACGGCCTGTACGAATTCACGATTCTCGTCCGCAAGGACATCTGAGCGGCGCCGCGCGCGCGCCGCGCGGCCGAACCTCCCCAACTTACCGCGGAGCCTGACCATGTTCGGCCCACCCAATCTCGACAGCATTCCGTTCGGCCGCCCGTTCGTGGTCGGCAAGGAGCTCTACTACATCGCGAAAGCGGTCGAGCAGGGCGGCCTCGCTGGCGACCAGGCGTTCACGAAGCTCTGCCACCGCTGGCTGGAGGCGCGCATCGGCTGTCAGCGCGCGCTGCTCACGCACTCGTGCACGGCCGCGCTCGAGATGGCCGCGATCCTCGCCGACGTGCAGCCCGGCGACGAAGTGATCATGCCGTCCTACACGTTCGTGTCGACCGCCAATGCGTTCGTGCTGCGCGGCGCGACGCCGGTGTTCGTCGACATCCGCCGCGACACGCTGAACCTTGACGAGACGCAGATCGCCGCCGCGATCACCAAGCGCACGCGCGCGATCGTGCCGGTGCACTACGCGGGCGTCGCATGCGACATGGACGTGATCGGGCAGCTCGCGGCGGACCACGACCTGTGGGTGATCGAGGACGCCGCTCAGGCGCTGCAGTCGACCTGGAACGGCAAGCCGCTCGGCAGCCTCGGCCACCTCGCGTGCCTCAGCTTCCACGAGACCAAGAACGTGATCTCGGGCGAAGGCGGCGCGCTGCTGGTCAACGACCCGCGCCTCGTCGAGCGCGCGGAGATCATCCGCGAGAAGGGCACCAACCGCAGTCAGTTCTTCCGCGGGCAGGTGGACAAGTACACATGGGTCGACGTCGGCTCGTCGTTCCTGCCGGGCGAGCTGATCGCGGCGTTCCTGTACGCGCAGTTCGAGCACGCGGACGTGATCACCGCGCAGCGGCGCGCGACCGTGCAGCGCTACCAGGACGCGCTGCAGCCGCTGCATGCGGACGGGCTGATCGAGCTGCCCGCGATTTCGCTCGCCGAGCGCGGCAACGGCCACATGTTCTATTTCCTCGCACGCGACCTCGCCGAACGCACCGAGCTGCTGGAGCAGATCCGCACGGTGGGCGTGAACGCGGTGTTCCACTACGTGCCGCTGCACAGTTCGCCGGCCGGCCAGCGCTACGGGCGCTGCGGGTCCGGCATGGCGGTGACGGACCTCGTCGCCGACCGGCTCGTCCGGCTGCCGCTGTACCACGACATGACCGAAGCCGAACAGGATCGCATTCTCGACGTGGTCTTCGATTTCTACCGCACCCGATAACGATGACGACTCACAAACCTGGCTTGGCGCACAGCGGCTCGCGCATCTTTACGCGACTCGGCCACCCGTACTACATACTCGCGCCGAATTACCGGCAAACCTCCGGCGGGATCCGCGCAATGCACTACCTGTGCCACGTGCTGAACCTGCTCGGCCAAGAAGCGTACGTCTGCACGCAGGTCGTGCATCCCGACCTGCGCACGCCGCCGCTGACCAACGACATCGTGCAGACGCACGCCCGCGCGAATCGCAGTCCGATCGTCGTCTACCCGGACGTCGTCACCGGCAATCCGTTCAACGCGCGCTGCGTCGTGCGCTACCTGCTGGCCGAGCCCGGCCGCATCAACGGTGAACCGATCGCCCTGCAGCCGGACGACCTCATCTTCACGTTCGGGCCGTCGCTGGTGCCCGACGGATGGAAGGCGGACCTGCTGCGCATGCCGCTGGTCGACACGCGCATCTTCAACAGCGACGGTGTCGACGACGCCCGCCGCAACGGCACGGCCGTCTTCATCAATCGCCACCTGCGGCGCGGCGGCACGCTGCATCCGGTGACCGCCGAGTCGATCGAAATCTCGACCCGCGTGCCGGAACGTTCGGCGCACGAACTCGCAGCGCTGTTCCGACAGGTCGAGTGCGTGTACATGTACGAATGGTCGACCGCGGTGTTCGAGGCGCTGCTGTGCGGCTGCCCGGTCGTGTGCATCATGAATGACGCGTCGCTGTCGGAGCCGACCCGGTGGGTGATGGACGGCAAGGGCATCGCGTGGGGGCTCGACGAACATGAGATCGCTCACGCGAAGGCCACCGTTCATGAAGCGCGCAGCGTCTACCTGAAGGAAGAGGAGACCTTCTGGCAGCAGTTGCAGAACTTCGTCGAACGGACCCAGGCCCACGCGGACACGCTGGATGCGCAGGCCGTCGCAGCGGGCGCGGCCGCCCAAGGGCAGTCGGCATCCACGCCGCGCTCGTGCATCGCGGTCGTCACCGCCGAGCCGGCCGACCACGCGCGCACCAGCCTGCGCTTTGCGCAGCCGTTCGCGCGGCTGGACCGCGAATGGGCGCTGACTTTCCCCGTCACGCCAGCCGGCATCGATCCCGACGCGCTGCAGCGCGCGGACCTGATCGTGCTGCAGGGCGACACGCCCGGCCTGCTGTCCCCCGCCACGCTGGAACACCTGTTCTCGCTCGGCAAGCCGGTCGTCCTCGAGATCGACGTGCCGCTCGACACGCTGCTCGCCGACATCCCCGGCGCGGCCGACAACGCGCGCCGCAAGGCGGGCATCCGCAGCGCCGTGCAGCGCGCGCATGCGCTCGTCGTGCCGTCGGAAGCGCTGGTGCGGCAGTACCGTCATGTCAACGCATCGGTCCACGTGCTGCCGACCGGCGTCGATCTCGAGCGTCTGCACCGCGCGGCGCCCGGCGTGCGCGACCACGTGAACCTCGCGGTTTCCGGCACCGGTCTCGACGGCGCGCGTCTCGAGCAGGTCCGCCTCGCGCTGGCCGAGCTCCGCCGCCGGTTTCCGGGGAAGCTCCGGGTGTCGTTCGTCGGCGCGGCGCTGCCGGCCGGCTGGGACCGCGAACCGGACGTCACGCTGATCGCAGAGCCTGCCGCTTACGACAGCTACGCCGACGCGCTGAAGCGCGCGGACCTCGACATCGCGCTGGTCGCGGCGCCGGTCACGTTGCGCGGCGATGCGCCGCCGCGCGCATGGCTCGAATGCTCGGCGGTCGGCGCGGCCACGGTGCTCGTCGCCACGCCGGCGGAAGGCTGCTCGGTCGTCCACGGCCGCACGGGCTGGCTCGTCGCCGACACCGCCGACGCGTGGGTCGACGCGATCGCGCACCTGATCGAGCATCCGCAAACCCGCGCGCAACTCGCCGCGGCCGCGCAGGATGAGATCCGCGCGCAGCACGACATCGGCCGCAACGCCTCGCGCCACGGTGCGCTGTACGCGCGACTGCTGGCGGAGAACCGGACGCTGGCGCCGGTCGCCGCGACCGCGGACGCCGCACCGCGCCGCAAGCGCCTGATCGTGTATTCGATCGATCCGGACGCATGCGCGTCGTCGCGAATTCGCCTCACGCTGCCGTTCGGTCTGCTGAGCGACGAATGGGAACTCGTCCCGGGCATCCGGGACGGCCAGATCGACAGCAGCGCGCTAGCAACGGCCGACGCCATCCTGCTGCACCGGCTGACGCCCGGCATACTGACCGGCAACGACCTGTACACGATCTTCAAGCATGAGAAGCCGGTGATCTACGAGACCGACGACCTGCTGACCGAGTTGCCGGCCTCGCATCCGCTCGCCGCGCAAGGCGAGATGGCCCGCGCGGGGATCGAGCTCCTGCTGCGCAACGCGGACGCCGTGATCGTATCCACGCCGTTCATCGCCAGCCGCTACCGGCTGTTGCACCCGCGCGTTCACGTGCTGCCCGACAGCGTGGACTTCGACCGGTTCTACCGCCCCGTGACGGCGCGCGGCGACGATTGCGTGACGATCGGCATCGCCGGTGCGTCGCTGCGCGCCGACAACTTCGCGCTCGTCGACGCGGCGCTGCAGGCGATCTGCGCGCGCCATCCCGGCAAGGTCAGGGTGAGTTTCGTCGGCGCGGACGTCCCGCCGGGCTGGGCCGGCCACCCGGCCGCCGGGTGGGAGCCAGAGCTTCACGACTACGACGCGCACGCACGACGCCTGCCGGAACGGCGCTGGGACATCGCACTGCTGCCGCTCGCCGACCACGACTACAACGCCGGCACGAGCACGATCCAGTGGCAGGAATACGCGGCGGCCGGCATCGCCTCGATCGTCAGCGACCGGCCAGCCTATCGCTTCGCGCTGCACGACGGCTGCGACGGCCTGCTGGTCCCGGATGCGCCGCAGGCCTGGGTCGACGCGCTCGACCGGCTGATCGCGAACCCGGCGCTGCGCCGCGGGCTCGCGCGCACGGCGCAGGCGAAGGTCCGCAAGCATCACGCGCTGCAGCAGGTGCTGCCGCGCTATCGCCATGTGTATCAGCAGTGCATCGACAAAGGCGCTGTCGGCAACCAGCCCGGCCGGACGGATGCGCCGATCCTCGGCGCGCTGATCCTGGACGCCGAGGGCGATCTCGACAAGGTTCGGCTGAGTCTGCAGGAAATCGCAAGGCGGCCGGAACAGGATCTGCTGGCGGTCGTGCTGACCACGTCGCAGGCACCGCTGCCCGAATGGACCGACAAGCTGCGCTACCTGCACGCGCCCGCGCACGAGTACACGGCCACCGTCGAGCAGCTCTGCGCACTGCCGGCGTTCGACTGGACGCTGATCGTCGAAGCGGGCGACGGGCGTGCCGCGCAGGCACGAACGCCCGCCGATGCCGCGATCGCGTAGTTCGGCGCGCGCCGAGCCGCTTGCCTAACGCTGGCGGCCCGGCGCGCTATCCCGGCAGCGCGCCCTATATTCAGTTGCTCGAACAGCCGCCGCAACTGCTCGAGCTGCATGAGCTCGACGAACTGCACGAACTCGAACTACTGCTGTCTCCGGCGCCCGAGTCGGACGAACCGCTCGACCCGCCGGTTTTCACGGCGACGGGCGGCGGCGCCATCAGCACTTCCGAATGCGCGGCCCACACGGTGCCGGCGAGCGCGCCGGCGCCGAACGGCGCGGCCGTCCACAAGAGCCCGTCCGGCGTCGCACGGTCGCCCCGGCGTTCGCCGCGGTGCGCGTCAAGCGCCGCCGCGCCCGAAGCCGGGCAGGCGTCCGACCATGAAGTGGTACGCGACCATGAACGCCGTCATGAAAATCATCAGCGGCAGCATGGGCTGGCCGCGGGTCAGGCCGACCGCGAGCCTCGCCGCGCCCGCGCAGAACACGAGCAGCGGGATCGCGCGCGCGGCGGGCTCGCTCGACGGGCCGTCGCGCAGTTCTGCGCACTGCACCGGGGCGTCGGCGGGCACGACCGGCTCAGCCACGCGGCACGGCCAGATCGCTTCGGGCGGCTCGCAGCCACAGCTTGCGGTAGCTGTCGAGCGTCTGCCGGCAGTGCCGCGCGTACTGCGCGGCCTCGTCGGGCGCGCCCGCGCCCGGCACGTGGTGCAGCGGCGCGCGCAGCACGCCGGCGCAGAACACGTCCCGGTATTCGCGCGTGTATTGCAGGTGCAGGTGCCATGCGGCGTCGACCGCGCGCGCCGGCGTGACCGGATGGCCGGCTGCCTGCGCGAGGATCCAGATACAACAAATCAAACGAAACACGAAATTATTTCAAAAATACATAAGCATTAAATTGCACCAGAACCAATTAATTCGGCGCGACCATACGAAATAAAACGCCGAGCGAAAAAATCACTCGGACTGCAAACCAAAATAACCCCGTCAAATCTGACAGATAGGAATTTTGCAACCACCGCCTAATATTCTTCTGCCGACCCGATTCAATTTCGGCCACACTACCCCCAAAAAAACTACGGGGATAGCCGTTAACAAAATGATTAGAAGAGGGCAAAAATGGGTGTTTATATCATTGAATATGGTCAAGATACCAACTTCGTGCTCGCCGTCCAGGACCAAATGCTGGGCTCGTCGGTCGTAATCAAGAACAAGAAAGGGCTCGCGCCGCGATATGCCTTTTGGGATGTCGACTTCGACAGCGGCGTCATTTCGCTCAATTCGAGTGGCGGCGGGATTGCGATCGGTGCAACGCCGATCGCCGCCGAATCCTATGCGAAGCTCGCCCTTCGTCAGGATGCGATACATTTCGATTTCTTCCTGCATCCCGGCTACCTCATGGTCGATGTCAATCCGCCCCTGTGCCTCGACGTCAAGGACCGCAGAATTGCCGACGGGACGCCGACGTGGCTCTACCCGTACAACGGCTCGCCGGCTCAACAGTGGAATCTCATCCCGCTGCGCAACCTCAACGCGTTCGAATAAGACGCCGATCGAGGTCGACAGGCTCGTAGCGAGCCTTCCAGACCTTCGTCGCTCGAGCGCCGCTCGAGTCTGATCACGCCGTTGATACTGAAGCCCGCGGACCAGGAGTTCGCGGGCTTTTTCGTCGTGATCTGTCCCGCCACAAGCGAATACACGTGCTCTGCGCCGCGCGCGGGGCATCGTCGTTGCATGGATGATTGGCTGACCTGAACCGGCACGTTGAGAGCCTGCTTCGCGAAGACACGTGTTCGAAGCCGATCACGATGCCCGCCGTGTGGGCGTGGAGTCTGGCGGTCTCCCGACGACTGGATGTCGCGCTGCAAACGGCCGAGCTGGTGCCGATGCTAGCTGCAACTTAGCTGCAACGGGTCTGCACGACGAAGGGAAGAAACCGCTGAGAGCCTTGAGAGGCTTGGCGCGCCCGGCTGGGATCGAACCAGCAACCCCTGCCTTCGGAGGGCAGTACTCTATCCATTGAGCTACGGGCGCATATGACAGTGACGACGGTGAAACGACCCCGATAAACCAGTCGCCACCGTTGGCAAGACGGCAAGGATACCCGGTTTCCCATGACGCGTCCACCTCGCGCCCGAATCCCCGTCCGGCCGGCTTCCCGTGCGGGTAAACACGCGCCGCCGCGCCGCTCGCCGTGATGTAAACGTTCCGTCTATAATCGTCCGTGCTTCATTGGACTGCCATTTTGCCGTTGCACCGCGCACAATTCCTAATCACGGAGACGAGGCAAGCATGAGCGAAGCACCCCACGAATCTCCCGTCAAAACTCCCGGGCAGCTGATTGCCGTTGTCATCGCGTCATTCGCCATTCCGATCGCCCTGATCGTCCTGTTCGCCAGCTATGCCAACCACGCGTTCCGTTCGGGCGCGGGCACCGACGCGCTCTCCGACCAGCAGGTCGCCGCACGCATCGCGCCGATCGCGCAGGTCGAGGTGAAGGACGCCAACGCGCCTCGCACCTACAAGACAGGCGAGGAAGTCTACAAAGCCGTGTGCGTGACCTGTCACGGCACCGGCGCGGCCGGCGCGCCGAAGTTCGGCAACAAGGACGACTGGGCGCCGCGCATCGCGCAGGGCTACGACACGCTGCTGAAGACCGCGCTGTCGGGCAAGGGCGCAATGCCACCGCGCGGCGGTACGAACCCCGACGACGTCAGCGATTATGAAATCGCCCGCGCGATCGTCTACATGACCAACAACGCAGGAGCGAACTTCGCCGAACCCGCCGCGCCGGCCGCCAACGCCACACCGGCCGCGGGCGGCGCATCGGGTGCAGCAGGCGCATCGGGCGCCGACGCATCGAACGCACAGGCCGCCGCGGCAATGGCCGCGATCGCCGCGATTCCGAAGGCCGGCGACAAGCCCGCGGCCGCGCCGACCAGCGCCGACGCCGCGTCGGCCGGCAAGGCGCTGTACACGCAGGTATGCCAGGCCTGTCACGCAGCGGGCGTGCTCGGCGCACCGAAATTCGGCAGCAAGGAGGACTGGGCGCCGCGCCTGAAGGACTCGATGGACACCGTCTACAACTTCGCGCTGCACGGCAAGGGGGCGATGCCGCCGAAGGGTGGCTCGAACGCGTCCGACGCCGACGTGAAGGCGGCCGTCGACTACATGGTCAACGCGGCGAAGTAACGCGCTCGCCGGCCAACGGAAAAAACCCCCGCGATGCACGCGCATCGCGGGGGTTTCTTTTTACCGGGCTGGCAGATCGAGCGTCGCCTCGGAACGGCGCAACGATTCGCGGAATTACTTCTGCAACAACGCCTTCAAACTCGCGAGCCGGTCCTTCGGCGTCATCGGCGCTTCCTCCGGCGTCGGCGGCGGCGCTTCGTCGAGCCCCATCTCGGGGATGAAGCGCGACGGCTCGCACACCACCGTCTCCCGCGCCCGCTTGCGCTTCTTGCACCAGTTCAGATGCAGGCTGCGCTGCGCGCGCGTGATCGCGACGTACATCAGCCGGCGCTCCTCCTCGATCCGTTCGCTGTCGACCGGGCCGTCGTCGTCGCTGCCGCCGCGGTGCGGCATGATCCCTTCCTCGACGCCGACCAGGAACACGTGCGGATACTCGAGCCCCTTCGACGCATGCACCGTCGACAGACGCACCGCGTCCGGGTCCTCGTCCTTGCCTTCGAGCATCGACATCAGCGCGACCGTCTGAATCAGCCCGAGCAGATTCTTGCCGGTGTCCGCCAGCCCGTCCGCGTTGTGGAAGCCCTCGGCCTCGCCGTCCACGGCTTCGGTCTCCGGCTTGGTGCCCTTGCGCTTCAGCCATTCGAGGAATTCGAGCACGTTCTGCCATTTCGACTGCGCCTGCCGCTCGTCGAACGCGTCGTACAGGTACGCCTCGTAGTGAATGGCGTCCATCATGTCGTCGAGCACGACGCTCGCCGGCTCCTTGTCCGCACGCTCGGTCAGGCGCTGGATGAAGTCGCAAAACATCCGCAGCGGCTCGACCTGCCGCGCCGACAGCCGCGCCTCGATGCCGCCCATGTACACGGCCTCGAACAGCGACACCTTCGCCTGCCCGGCAAACGAGCCGAGCGCCTCGAGCGTCGTATTGCCGATCCCGCGGCGCGGCGTCGTGACCGCGCGGATGAACGCGGGATCGTCGTCGGCGTTCGCGATCAGCCGCAGATACGCGCACAGGTCCTTGATCTCCGCCTTGTCGAAGAACGACTGGCCGCCCGACAGCACGTACGGAATCCGCTCGCGCCGCAGCACCTGCTCGAAGATCCGCGCCTGGAAGTTGCCGCGATACAGGATCGCGTAGTCGCGAAACTGCGCGCGCCGCTCGAACTTGTGCGCGGACAGCCGGAACACGACCGATTCGGCCTCGTGCTCCTCGTCGTTGCACGGCGTGACGGTGATCGAATCGCCCATCCCGTGCTCGGACCACAGCTTCTTCTCGAACAGCTTCGGGTTGTTCGCGATCACGTTGTTCGCGGCGGTCAGGATCCGCACCGTCGACCGGTAGTTCTGCTCGAGCTTGATCACGTGCAGCTTCGGGAAATCCTTGCCGAGCTGCGCGAGGTTCTCGAGCGTCGCGCCGCGCCAGCCGTAGATCGCCTGATCGTCGTCGCCGACCGCCGTGAACGCGGCGCGCGGGCCGGCCAGCAGCTTCAGCAGCTCGTACTGGCACGCGTTGGTGTCCTGGTATTCGTCGATCAGCAGGTAGCGCAGCTTGTTCTGCCAGCGGTCGCGCACCTGCTCGTTGTTCGCGAACAGCTCGGCCGGCAGGCGGATCAGGTCGTCGAAATCGACGGCCTGGTACGCGTGCAGCGTCGCGACGTAGTTGCGGTAGACGAGCGCGGCCTGGTGTTCGTCCTCGTTGGCCGCGATGGTCATCGCCTCCTCGGGCATGATCAGGCCGTTCTTCCACAGCGAGATGGTGCTCTGGATCTTGCGGATCAGCCCCTTGTCGGTGGTGCCGATCTGCTCCTGGATCATGCCGAAACAGTCGTCCGAATCCATGATCGAGAACTGCGGCTTCAGGCCCACGTGCTCGGCTTCCTGACGCAGGATCTGCACGCCGAGCGAGTGGAACGTACACACGGTGAGCTGATTGACGGGCACCTTGCGGCCTTCCTTGCCGGGCGTGGTGAGCGTCTTGCCCTCCAGCAGCTTCGACACGCGCTCGCGCATCTCGGCGGCCGCCTTGTTCGTGAAGGTGACGGCCGCGATGTGGCGCGGCTCGAAGCCTTTCGCTTCGATCAGGTGCGCGATCTTCTGCGTGATCACGCGGGTCTTGCCGCTGCCCGCGCCGGCGAGCACGAGGCAGGGACCGTCGAGGTAGCGCACCGCTTCATTCTGAGCGGGGTTGAGGCCTGCGGACATGATGGCGGATGATGTTGCGGTTGACGGCGGAACGCCGGGAGGATGCCGCGCGCGCGACGGCTGGAATGCAGGCTCACGCGCGGGCAGGACGCGCATGTTAACACGTCGGCGGCCCGCTTTCCGGGAGGCCCACCGCATGGGGCAGAGCGGGCGGGACGCTCGTTTTCGCGGGTCGGCCGAACGGCTAATCCGGCCCTCTCGTCGCCATTTCGCCGGCCCGATCGGCCACAATGGCTGCACGTCGGGCGCGCTGCTCGGCCCCGCGCCGGGCCGTCCGCCCCGCCCCGCCACTTGACCGGATCGACTCCATGGGATACCCGCTCGCTACCGCCGCCCTCGGCCCGCTGCTGTTCCTGCAAGGCCGTCACGTACGCCGCGTCACGCCGCGGCTGCCCGAGGCAGCCGGCCCACGCGACGGCGTGACCGGCGACGGCCCGCCGCTGCGCGTGCTGGTGGTCGGCGATTCGGCTGCGGCGGGCGTCGGCGTCGCGTCGCAGTGCGACGCGCTGTCCGAGCAACTGGCGCGGCGGCTCGCCGCCACGCATCGGGTCCACTGGAAACTGCTCGCACGCACGGGGCTGACCACGCGCGAGCTGGTCGACTGGCTCGCGACCGAGCCGGCCGGGCGGTTCGACGTCGCGGTGACGTCGCTCGGCGTCAACGACGTGACGGGCGGCGTGCCGCCGGCCCGCTGGCGCGCGCAGCAGGCCGAGCTCGTGCAACTGCTCGCCACGCGCTTTGAGGTCGCGCACGTGATCCTGTCGGCCGTGCCGCCGATGGAGCGCTTCCCCGCACTGCCTCAGCCGCTCGCGTGGTATCTGGGGCGGCGCGCGAAACGGCTCAACGCGGCGCTGGCCGAATGGGCGGCGCCGCGGCCGAACTGCACGTTCCTGCGCGTCGCGCTGTCGTTCGAGCGCGACCAGATGGCCGCCGACGGCTTCCATCCGGGCGCGGCGGCCTGCGAGGCTTGGGCCGCACAGGTCGCCGACGCGGTGGCGCGGCAGCGAGCTGCTGCGTGACGGCGCGCGATAGCGGGCGGCCGGTTGCGGCACCGCATCCGCAACAGTGCCGCCCACAAAGGCACGGCGAATGCCTGCCGCGCCGACGCGGTTGCCGCTTGCCGCTTGCCGCTTGCCGCTTGCCGTCTGCCGTCTGCCGTCTGCCGTCTGCCGTCTGCCGTCTGCCGTCTGCCGTCTGCCGTCTGCCGTCTGCCGACGGGCATTCTGCCGGCCCCGTCGATGCGTGTCGCCGCGCCATGCCAAAATAGCCGGTCGTCCCCGCGCCAACCCGGCGCGCCATCCTTTCGTTTCGTACGCAGCCAGGAATTGCCATGTCGTCATTGCTCAGGATTGGTTTGATGGGTTTCGGTTTCGCCGGCGCGACGTTCCACGCGCCGGTGATCGCCACGAGCGGCCGCACCGAGGTCACCGCGATCGCAACGGGGCAACCCGATCGCGCGCGCGCCGCATATCCGGGCGCGCGCATCGTCCCCGACCTCGAAGCGCTGCTGCGGCTGGACGTCATCGACTGCGTGGTGATCGCCACGCCAAACGACACGCACTTCACGCTCGCGCGCCAGGTGCTCGAAGCCGGCCGCCACGTGGTCGTCGACAAGCCGGTCACGCTGACCGCCGACGAAGCGCTCGCGCTCGCCCGGCTCGCCAACGCGCGCAGCCGCCTGTTCGCGCCGTTCCACAACCGCCGCTGGGACGGCGACTTCCTCACCGTGCGCCGGATCGTCGAATCGGGCGAGCTCGGCCGCCTCACCTACTTCACGTCGCACTTCGACCGTTTCCGCCCGACCCCGCGCACTCGCTGGCGCGAGGAGCCGGCCCGCGGCGGCGGCCTGCTGCTCGACCTCGGCCCGCATCTGATCGATCAGGCGCTCGCATTGTTCGGCCTGCCCGAGACGGTCAGCGCGACGGTCAAGACGCGCCGCGACAACGGCACGGCGCCCGACTTCGTACACCTGATGCTCGGCTACCCGGACAAGGACGTCGCGCTGCACGCGAGCGCGCTGTCGGCGATCGAGCCCGCGCGCTTCACGCTGCACGGCACGCGCGGCAGCTACCAGAAGTTCGGGCTCGACACGCAGGAGGACCAGCTGAAGGCCGGCCTCACGCCCGACGACGTCGAATTCGGCGGCGGCAACCCGCCCGGTGTGCTGCGCACGCTCGAAGGCGAGGTCGAGGTCGAGCGGCCGGTGCCGACGCTCGACGGCCAGTACGCGGAGTTCTACCGGGCGCTCGCCGCGGCCGTCCACGACGGCGCGCCGTTCCCCGTCACGCCGCAGGACGCCGTCGACGTGATGACCATCATCGAGCTTGCCGCGCAGAGCGAACACGAAGGCCGCCGCGTACCGTTCGTACGGCGCGTCGTCTGAAAGGCGGTCGGCGCGGGCCCTTGCCGCGCCGGCCGTCGCGGCAAGCTCGATCCGCGGTCCGGCCGCACCGTGCCGCGCGGCGGCCGCTCGCGCCGCATCACGGAACAACCCCGCCGAACAAACCGTTACAAATGGTGCGGGAACGAAAGTCAGCGCTGCCCCGGTCTGACGCGTTTCTCAAAAAGTCGATCCGACACCAAACCGTCAGGAGAATTGTGATGCAACGGTTGATTCGCGCAGCGGCATGCTGCGTTCTGGTTTCCGCACTCGCGGCCTGTGTCGTGCAGCCGCAGCGATCGGCCCGGCAGGTTCCGCCGCCGCCGCCGCGCCCGAACCCGCAGGTCGTCGCCAACGAGCGCATGCAGGAAGTGCAGGGCCGGATCGACAATCTGCACCGCCGCATCGACGCGCGCGTGAACGGCGGCTACTATCCGCCGCCGTACGGCGCGCAGCTGCACCATCGCCTCGACGTGATCCGCCAGGAGGCGAGCGACATGTCGACGCAGCACAGTGGCGGTCTGTCCGGCGACGAGCAGCGCGTACTGAACCAGGAACTCGACACGGCCGCACGCGCGATCGGCGAGTGACGCCGGGCGCGCGCGGGCGCCGGCGAGCACGTCGGCGCCCGCGCTGCGCTTGTCGCGAAGCGACATTCTTTTGCTCAAATTGACAACGCCGACCCGCTCGCGTACAGTCGCCCGCACGCGTCGGGAGAGCGCGTGACCGCATAGTCGATACGCCGGTCGCGCCGCCGAAGGGGCACACCCGCAAACTCTCAGGCAAAAGGACCGACCGCGTCGGGGAATCCCGTTCCGCGCATTGCGCGGGCCGCCTTCCCCGCACTCTGGAGAGCGGCAGTAGCCCGCTGCGCACATGCTGCGCGGGCAGGCTGCCCACCGAAGGGGCGCGCGTTTGCCGGCTTGGTCCGCAGCGCAATCTCTCAGGTATCGAGGACAGAGGGGCATGTACCGGATCGCTCGCAGGCCACACGGCCGCGAAGGTCCGCACATGGCCGTTCTGACCCGCGCGCAAGCGCCTTGCCTGAGGCCTCGATGACTGCCCTGAATCACACCCCGCTCAACGCCGCGCACCGCGCGCTCAATGCCCGCATGGTCGACTTCGGCGGCTGGGACATGCCCGTCAACTACGGCTCGCAGATCGAAGAGCACGAAGCCGTGCGCACCGACGCCGGCATGTTCGACGTGTCGCACATGTGCGTCGTCGATTTCACCGGCAGCCGCGTGCGCGCGTTCTTCGAGCATGCGCTCGCCAACAACGTCGGCAAGCTCAAGACGCCCGGCAAGGCGCTCTACTCGTGCCTGCTCAATCCGCAAGGCGGCGTCATCGACGATCTGATCGTCTATTACTTCACCGAAGACTTCTTCCGCGTGGTGGTCAACGCCGGCACGGCCGAGAAGGACATCGCGTGGTTCAACCAGCTCAACGAACAAGGCGGATACGGCCTGACGATCGCGCCGCGCCGCGATTTCGCGATCGTGGCCGTCCAGGGCCCGAACGCCCGTGAAAAAGTCTGGGCCACCGTGCCCGCCGCGCGCGCCGCGACGAGCGAGCTCAAGCCGTTCAACGCCGCGCAGGTCGCCGGCACGCCGTTCGGCGATCTCACCGTCGCGCGCACCGGCTACACCGGCGAAGACGGCTTCGAAGTGATCGTCCCCGCCGTGCACGTCATCGCGCTCTGGAACGCGCTGCAGCAAAACGGCGTGCGCCCGTGCGGGCTCGGCGCGCGCGACACGCTGCGCCTCGAGGCCGGCATGAACCTGTACGGCCAGGACATGGACGAAACCGTGTCCCCGCTCGACGCCGGCCTCGCATGGACGGTCGATCTCTCCGCCCCGCGCGAATTCGTCGGCCGCCCCGCGCTCGAGCGCGACGGCACGCGCGCCGCGTTCGTCGGCCTGATCCTGCAGAAGGAAAACGGCAAGGCGGGCGGCGTGCTGCGCGCGCACCAGAAAGTCGTCACGCCGCACGGCGAAGGCGAGATCACGAGCGGCACGTTCTCGCCGTCGATGCAGGAGTCGATCGCGTTCGCGCGCGTGCCGGCCGCCGTCCAGCTCGGCGACATCGTCCATGTGCAGATTCGAGACAAGCAACTTCCCGCGCGCGTGGTAAAACTGCCGTTCGTGCGCAACGGCAAGGTCCTCGCTGCGTAACGACCGGGAAGCGGCCACGGCCGCCGCCCGGCAAAGCCGGGAATGGCGCCCGGCGCAACCCCATCCGGCGCACCCCGACGGCGCGCCAGCATAACGAACACATCTTTTATCCAGGAGCATCCGATGAGCAACGTCCCGGCCGATCTGAAGTACACCGACGAACACGAGTGGGTCCGCACCGAGGCAGACGGCACGCTGACGGTCGGCATCACCGATCACGCGCAGAGCACGCTCGGCGACATCGTCTTCCTCGAGCTGCCGCAAGTCGGCAAGTCGGTGAATGCGGGCGACGCGGTGGGCGTCGTCGAATCGGTGAAGGCGGCATCCGACATCTACTCGCCGGTGTCCGGCGAAGTCGTCGCGATCAACGAAGAAGCGACCGATTCGCCGGAAGGCGTGAACGGCGACGCATACGGCGTGTGGCTGTTCAAGCTGAAGCTCGCCGACGGCGCATCGACCGACAAGCTGATCGACGCCGCCGCCTACAGCAAGCTGATCGACTAATTCCCCTACCCGAACCGCGCGCGGCCGGCCAGCCGGCGCGCGCGGGACCAGAGTCACGCCATGAAGCACGAACACCCGGACCGCCTGATGAACCGCACGCCCCTCTCGCTCGCCGCGCTCGAAACGCACGACGCGTTCGCAGAACGCCACATCGGCCCCGATGCCGCCAGCCAGCAGGCCATGCTCGACACGCTCGGCTTCGCGTCGCGCGCCGCCCTGATCGACGCCGTGATCCCCGCGTCGATCCGCCGCGCCGAAGCGCTGCCGCTCGGCCCGTTCGCGCAGCCGAAGAGCGAGGCCGAAGCGCTCGCCGCGCTGCGCGCGCTCGCGGACAAGAACCAGGTGTTCCGCTCGTACATCGGCCAGGGCTATTACGACTCGCACACGCCGGCCGTGATCCTGCGTAACGTGCTCGAAAACCCGGCGTGGTACACGGCGTACACGCCGTACCAGCCCGAAATTTCCCAGGGCCGCCTCGAGGCGCTCCTGAACTTCCAGCAGATGGTCGTCGATCTGACCGGCCTCGCGATCTCGAACGCGTCGCTGCTCGACGAAGCAACGGCCGCCGCCGAAGCGATGACGCTGCTGCAACGCACCGGCAAGCCGAAGTCGAACGTGTTCTACGTGGCCGACGACGTGCTGCCGCAAACCCTCGAAGTAGTCCGCACGCGCGCGCTGCCGATCGGCATCGAAGTGAAGACCGGCCCGGCCGCCGAGGCTGCGCAGGCCGGCGCGTTCGGCGTGCTGCTCCAGTATCCAGGCGTGAACGGCGACGTGCGCGACTACCGCGCGCTCACCGACGCGATCCACGCGGCGGGTGGCCATGTCGTCGTCGCGGCCGACCTGCTCGCGCTGACCGTGCTGACGCCGCCCGGCGAATGGGGCGCGGACGTCGCGGTCGGCAACACGCAGCGCTTCGGCGTGCCGATGGGCTTCGGCGGCCCGCACGCCGCCTACATGGCCGTGCGCGACGAATTCAAGCGCCAGATGCCGGGCCGTCTCGTCGGCGTGACCGTCGACGCACAGGGCAAGCCCGCGCTGCGCCTCGCGCTGCAGACGCGCGAACAGCACATCCGCCGCGAGAAGGCCACGTCGAACGTGTGTACCGCGCAGGCGCTGCTCGCGATCATGGCGAGCATGTACGCGGTCTATCACGGCCCGCACGGCCTGAAGACGATCGCGCTGCGCGTGAACCGCATCGCCGCACTGCTCGCCGCGGGCGTCAAGCAGCTCGGCTTCACGACCGTCAACGACACCTTCTTCGACACGCTGACGATCAACGCCGGCGCACGCACCGCGCAGCTCCACGCCTTCGCGAACGCGAAGCGCATCAACCTGCGCCGCGTCAGCGACACGCAAGTCGGCGTGTCGGTCGACGAAACGACGACCCGCGACGACCTCGCCGATCTGCTGGCCGTGTTCGCGCAGGCCGCGGGCTGCACCGCGCCGGACGTCGACGCGCTGGACGCGGGCCTGCCCGGCGTCGCCGCGCTGCCGGCCGGCCTCGAGCGCACGAGCGCGTACCTGACGCACCACGTGTTCAACCGCCACCATTCCGAAACCGAGATGCTGCGCTACCTGCGCAGCCTGTCGGACAAGGACCTCGCGCTCGACCGCTCGATGATTCCGCTCGGCTCGTGCACGATGAAGCTGAACGCGACGTCGGAAATGCTGCCGGTCACGTGGCCCGAGTTCGGCCGCATCCATCCGTTCGCGCCGTCCGAGCAGACGGCCGGCTACCGCGAGATGATCGACCAGCTCGAGCAGATGCTCGTCGCTGCCACCGGCTACGCGGCCGTGTCGCTGCAGCCGAACGCCGGCTCGCAGGGCGAATACGCGGGGCTGCTGGTGATCCACGCGTACCACGCGTCGCGCGGCGAAGCGCATCGCGACGTCTGCCTGATCCCGGCGTCCGCGCACGGCACCAACCCGGCGTCCGCGCACATGGCCGGCATGAAGGTCGTGGTCGTCGCGTGCGACGCGCAGGGCAACGTCGACATCGCCGACCTGAAAGCGAAGGCCGAACAGCACGCGAACGACCTCGCGGCGATCATGATCACGTATCCGTCGACGCACGGCGTGTTCGAGCAGAACGTGCGCGAGATCTGCGAGATCGTCCATGCGCACGGCGGCCAGGTGTACGTCGACGGCGCGAACATGAACGCGATGGTCGGCCTCACCGCGCCGGGCCAGTTCGGCGGCGACGTGTCGCACCTGAACCTGCACAAGACCTTCTGCATCCCGCACGGCGGCGGCGGCCCGGGCGTCGGCCCGGTCGCGGTCGGCCCGCACCTCGCGAAGTTCCTGCCGAACCAGCGTTCGACCGGCTACGCGCGCGGCGAAGAGGGGATCGGCGCGGTGTCGGCCGCGCCGTACGGCTCCGCGTCGATCCTGCCGATCTCGTGGATGTACATCGCGATGATGGGCGCGAAGAACCTGACCGCCGCCACCGAGACGGCGATCCTCAACGCGAACTACATCGCGAAGCGCCTCGCGCCGCACTACCCGGTGCTGTATTCGGGCCCGGGCGGACTCGTCGCGCACGAGTGCATTCTCGACCTGCGGCCGATCAAGGAAACCAGCGGCATCACCGTCGACGACGTCGCGAAGCGCCTGATGGACTACGGCTTCCACGCGCCGACGATGAGCTTCCCGGTGCCCGGCACGCTGATGGTCGAGCCGACCGAATCGGAATCGCAGGAAGAACTCGACCGCTTCATCGCCGCGATGATCGCGATCCGCGAGGAAATCCGCGCCGTCGAGGAAGGCCGCGCCGACCGCGAGGACAACCCGCTGCGTCACGCGCCGCATACGGCAGCCGTCGTCACCGCGAACGAGTGGCCGCATGCGTACTCGCGCGAGCAGGCCGCGTATCCGGTCGCATCGCTCGTCACGAACAAGTACTGGCCGCCGGTCGGCCGCGCGGACAACGCATACGGCGACCGCAACCTGTTCTGCTCGTGCGTGCCGATGTCGGAATACGCATAACGCGCGGCGACACCGGCCTCCGATCGTGACCGGACCGCACGCAACCGCTGGTTGCGTGCGGTTTTTGCGTTGTCGGCCGGGCCGTCCGGTGCGCGCTGGACCGCCGATCGGGCTAACATCACACGCGATCCAGCCAATCAAGGAGTTCCGCATGGTGCGTCCGATGTTTCCGGGCCATGGTGCAACGCAGGACCGGCCGGCCACGCGCCGTTCGTTGCCGTTGCTCGTCGCGTCGCTGTCGCTCGTCGTTGCCGGCCTCGGTACGGCCGGCAGCGCGCGCGCTGCCATGAATTTCTGCGCGGCGCCCGCGTTGCAGGCGAGCGAGACGACGCAGGCCGAGCCGGGCGTGCAGGCGCTGATCCGCAGCGTCGACGCGCGCATCGGCGAACAGCCGAAGGCGATGCCGCGCGTGCATACCGAAGGCACGCTGCCGCATGAAGGCATCTACGACCAGAGCAACGACGCGCTGAAGGACATGGAGCTGATGCGCGACGCCGCGCTCGCGTGGCGGGTGACCAATGCGCCGCGCTACCTGCAGCTGGTCGACCGCTTCCTGTCCGCGTGGGTGTCGACCTACGAGCCGAGCTTCAATCCGATCGACGAGACGCGCTTCGACAGCCTGATCATCGCGTACGACATGACCGCCAGCGCGCTGCCGGTGAAGACCCGCAACGCGACCGCGGCGTTCATCGCGAAGCTCGGCGCGGGCTACGTCGCGCAGATCGACGCGCAGAAGCGTCCGCTCACCGGCACCTGGCGCAACAACTGGCAGAGCCACCGGATCAAGCTGATCGCGCTGTCGGCCTTCACGCTCGGCGACCGCCGGATGATGAACGCCGCGCAGCGGCTGTTCGTCGAACACCTCGCCGACAACATCGGCGCGGACGGCAAGACCTGGGACTTCGACGAGCGCGATGCGCTGCACTACACGGTGTACGACCTGCAGCCGCTGGTGACGGCCGCGCTCGCCGCACGCCGCTTCAACCGTAACTGGCTGCGCGAGCGCGGCACGAATGGCGCGACGCTCGCGGCCGCGCTCGACTGGCTCGTGCCGTATGCGCGCGGCGAGAAGACGCACGACGAATTCGTGCATTCGGCGGTGCCATTCGACGCGAAGCGCCGAGAAGCCGGGCTACCGGGCTACACGGGGCAGTGGGACCCGAAAAACGCCACCGAACTCTTTCATCTGGCCGCGCGGCTCGACGGGCGCTATGCCCGCGTCGCGCGGCAGCTCTCCGTCATGCCGCCCGCATGGCTGGCCGCGTGCCTGCCGCTGCAGGCGCGCTAGCACTACTTTCAACGCAAGGCAGGAATCGAAATGGCAGTCAGCGTGTTTGACCTCTTCAAGATCGGCATCGGCCCGTCCAGCTCGCATACGGTCGGCCCGATGCGCGCGGCGCTGATGTTCGTGCAGGGCCTGGAGCGCGACGGGCTGCTCGATGCGACCGCCCACGTGAAGGTCGAGCTGTACGGCTCGCTGGGTGCGACCGGCAAGGGCCACGGCACCGACCGCGGCGTGATGCTCGGGCTGCTCGGCGACGCGCCCGACACCGTCGATCCGGACACCATCGACGCGCGGCTCGAACAGATCCGCACGTCGAAGCAGCTCGCGCTGCTCGGCAGGCATCCGGTGCCGTTCGTGCTGAAGGAGCACATCGCGTTCTACCGGCAGGCGCTGCCGGAGCATCCGAACGGGATGAAACTGCGCGCCGCCGACGCGGCGGGCGCGGTGCTCGCCGAGCGCACCTATCTGTCGGTCGGCGGCGGCTTCGTCGTGACGGCCGGCGCGCCGAACACGAAGGTGCTGAGCGCGGCCGAGCAGATGACCCATCCGTTTCGCACCGGCGCCGAGCTGCTCGCGCTGGCCGAGTCGACCGGCAAGTCGATCGCGCAGCTGATGTGGGAAAACGAGCGCGCGTGGCACACCGAGGAACAGACGCGCGACGGGCTGCTGAAGATCTGGGCGGTGATGCAGTCGTGCGTGTCGCGCGGCTGCGGGATCGGCAACCCGAACGCCGACGGCAACCTGCCCGGCCCGTTCCAGGTCAAGCGCCGCGCGCCGCAGCTGTATCGCGCGCTGACCGGCAACCCCGAGCGCGCGCTGCAGGACCCGCTGTCGATGGTCGACTGGATCAACCTGTATGCGATCGCGGTCAACGAGGAGAACGCGGCCGGCGGCCGCGTCGTGACCGCGCCGACCAACGGCGCGGCCGGCATCATTCCCGCGGTGCTGCATTACTACACACGCTTCACGCCGGGCGCGAACGAACAGGGCGTGATCGACTTCCTGCTGACGGCCGCGGCGATCGGCATCCTGTACAAGCTCAACGCATCGATTTCCGGCGCGGAAGTGGGCTGTCAGGGCGAAGTGGGCGTCGCGTGCTCGATGGCGGCCGGCGCGCTCGCCGCCGTGCTCGGCGGCACGCCGCGCCAGGTCGAGAACGCGGCCGAGATCGGGATGGAGCACAACCTCGGCCTCACCTGCGACCCGGTCGGCGGGATGGTGCAGATCCCGTGCATCGAGCGCAACGCGATGGCGTCGGTGAAGGCCGTCAACGCGGCGCGCATGGCGCTGCGCGGCGACGGCTCGCACTACGTGTCGCTCGATTCGGTGATCAAGACGATGCGCGAGACGGGCGCGGACATGAAGACGAAGTACAAGGAAACGTCGCGCGGCGGGCTCGCCGTGAACATCGTCGAGTGCTGATGCGCGGCACGGCGGCAAGGCGGCGCGAATCGCCGTCGCGCCTTGCCGCCGCACGCGCCGCCCGGCGCTAATCGTTCAGCCAGTTCTCCAGCCGCAATCCCGGATAGCTCGTGAAATCGCGCTCGTCATTCGTCACCAGCACGACATCGAGCGACACCGCATGAGCGGCGATCAGTTTGTCGAGATGATCCTTCTTCCATGCGCGCGTTGCGTCACGCACGGGCCCATATGCTTGCGCGGCCGCGGCGTCGAACGGCGCGACGGGAATATCCTCGATCAGCGCCGCAAGATGGCGGCGCTCACGCGCGGGCGCCGCGCAAGCGGTGACGCCGTACTCCAGCGCGGCATACGTGATCGCCGACATCACGACGTCGCCCGTGTAGCACTGCGCAAATCGCTTCGCCACTTGCTCGGGCTGGCTCTTCATCAAGTAGATGCACATGTTGGTGTCGAGCATGTAGCGCGGCATCACAACCCCTCGCGTTCGGCCTGCTCGTGGTCGCCACGCCCTTCCGCCATGAAATCGGGCGCGAACTTCGCGAACTTCTCGAGCACCTGCGTCAACGGCCGTCGCGCCGGCCGGATGCGGATCTCGTCGCCGATGCGCTCGATCTCGAGCTCGATATCGCTGCGCTCATAAGCGAGATCCGCAGGAATTCGCACGGCCTGCGAATTGCCGTTCCGAAATACCCTCGTGGTATGCATGTCGACCTCTCGTCGGATGTACTGAGGATGTACATCATATGACGCCATGCGTGATGTAAATCCCTGTGTGTACATAAGCTCCCTCCATCGTCCGGCCCGATATTCACAACGCCCACTTTCCACCGGCGCACGCGTCCGCACAAGCCGGCCGTCCGGCCAGTCGAAAGCGGCGCGAACGCCCGGCCGTGCTCCGGTGAACGCCCCTCGTTCCGCCCCTTTTCACCGGGCGGGCAACCGGCGTAAGCTGTACGTCCCGCTACCCAGGGAGACGGCAGCCCATGTCGCATTCCAAGGATCTCGAGCCGCGCACCACCACGGGCGCGCGACTGCTCGTCGATGCGTTGCTCGCCAATCACGTCGAACGCGTGTTCTGCGTGCCGGGCGAGAGCTTCCTCGCCGTGCTCGATGCGCTCGCGGACGACACCGCGCGCATCCAGACGGTCGTCTGCCGGCACGAGGCGGCGGCGGCCAACATGGCCGAGGCGGTCGGCAAGCTGACGAGCCGGCCCGGCATCGCGTTCGTCACGCGCGGGCCGGGAGCGACCCACGCGTCGATCGGCGTGCATACGGCGTTCCAGGATTCGACGCCGATGATCCTGTTCGTCGGCCAGTGCGCGCGCGAACACCTCGATCGCGAAGCGTTCCAGGAAATCGACTATCGCCGCATGTTCGGCCAGATGGCGAAGTGGGTCGCGCAGATCGATGACCCGCGCCGCATTCCCGAATATCTGAGCCACGCGTTCCATGTCGCGACCTCGGGCCGCCCAGGGCCCGTCGTGCTCGCGCTGCCGGAAGACGTGTTGTCCGAAGCATGTGCGCCGCAACCGGCCGTGCCGGCCGCGAAACGCATCGCGGCGTCGCCGTCGGCCGCGCAGCTCGACGAATTGCGCGAACGGCTCGCGCGCGCCGAGCGGCCGTTCGTGATCGTCGGCGGCAGCGGCTGGACACCGGACGCCTGCGCGAACCTGCGAACCTTCGTCGAGCGCTGGCAGTTGCCCGTCGCGTGCGCGTTCCGCTTCCAGGACACGTTCGACAACGCGCATCCGAACTACGCGGGCGACGTCGGTCTCGGCATCAATCCCGCGCTCGGCCGGCGCATTCGCGACGCCGACCTGCTGCTCGTGCTCGGCCCGCGGCTCGGCGAAGCGACGACGGGCGGCTACACGCTGCTCGACATCCCGAAGACGCACCAGACGCTGATTCACGTCCACCAGGGCGCCGACGAGCTCGGCCGCGTGTATGCGCCCGATCTGCCGATCGTGGCCGGGATGCCCGAGATCGCCGCGCCGCTCGCCGCGCTGGAGCCGCCGCAGCAGCGGCCGTGGGCCGGCACGGTCGCCGATGCGCACCGCGCGTACCGCGAATGGCATGCGCCGCTGCCGATGCCCGGCGACGTCCAGCTCGGCGACGTGATGGTGCAGCTGCGCGAGCGTCTGCCGCACGATGCGATCCTGACCAACGGCGCCGGCAATTACGCGATCTGGCTGCATCGCCACTTCGCGTACCGGCACTTCCGCTCGCAGCTCGCGCCCACCAGCGGCGCAATGGGCTACGGGTTGCCGGCCGCGCTCGCCGCGAAGTCGCTTTATCCGACGCGCGCGGTCGTCGCGCTCGCCGGCGACGGCTGCTTCATGATGGCCGGCAACGAGCTCGCGACCGCGATGCAGTACGGGCTGAACATCGTCGTGATCGTCGTCAACAACGGCCATTTCGGCACGATCCGCATGCATCAGGAGCGCAACTATCCGGGACGCGTGCACGGCACGGGCCTGACGAACCCCGATTTCGCCGCATATGCGCGCGCGTTCGGCGCGCATGGCGAGACGGTCGCGCACACCGCCGAGTTCGCGCCGGCATTGGAGCGCGCGCTCGGCTGCGGACTGCCGGCGCTGATCGAGATCCGCATCCCGCAGGACGCCAGCACGCCGGCCGCGACGCTCGAGCAGATCCGCGATCAGGGCCGTCGCGCGCGCGGCGCATGACCGCGACACCGCTGGCGGCGGGCGTGGGCGTCGGCGCCGCACTGTCGCGCGACGCTGCGCTCGCCTACCCCGGCACGCTGCTCGCGCGCGACGGCACGCTGGTCGCACCGTACGATCTCGAGCACGGCAGCGAATGGGCGGCCGAGTACGTGCCGGCCGCACCTGCGCTGGGCCTGCTGCATGCGGCCCAGCGGCCGTTCCGGCTCGACTACGCGCGTACGGCCGACGTGCACGTGATCAACGGGATGGGCGTCGCGCTCGGCGATTCGGTGATCGGGCTGAGCGCGCTCGCGGCGTTGCGCGCGCGCCATCCGCAGCTGCGCTTCACGGTGTACCGGCCGGCCCGCGCGCCGCGCTACGTCGACGCGCTGTATGCGCTCGCGGCCGACGTCGTCGCCGTGCCGCGCACGCTGCCTTGCGCGGCCGATGCTCTGCCCGCGCACACGCGCTGCATCGATCTCGGCAATCACCTGTACTGGCCGGCGTTCGCGCGCGAGCCGATGATCGACTTCTTCCTCGCCGCGCTCGGCACCGATCCGGCCGCGGTGCCGGCCGCCGACAAGCGCAACCGCTGGCTCGCGAAGCTGCCGCTGCCTGCGCTGCCGCCCGCATGGCGGCGGCCCTACGTGCTGTTCTGTCCGACCGCGAGCACCGCGGTACGCAGCGTGCCGCCGGCGCTGCGTGCCGCGTTCGTCGACATGCTCGCGCAGCGTTACCGGATGCCGGTGGCCGGGTTCGGGCCGGTCGCGCATCCCGCATACGTCGACGTGAGCCGCGACGCGGCCGACACCGCGCACTTCATCGCGTGGATCGCCGGTGCGAGCATGCTGCTCGCGCCCGACACGGCCGCACTGCATATCGCGGACGGCTTCGACGTGCCGACGCTCGGCTGTTTCACGACGATCGCCCCCGAACTGCGCGTGCGCGACTATCCGCACTGCGTGCCGGTGGCGGTGAACGTGCCGGCCGAATTGCACGGACTGCACCGCAGCGAGCGGCCGGACGATCTTGCGGCGGTCGAGGCCGCCTACCGGGCGATCGACTGGACGGCGCTGTCTTGGCCAAGTGCGCGGGACGTGGTGGTCACGGGTGCGGCTGGGAGTACGGCGGGGAGTTAGGGTCGAAGTGCGGCTGGAAGTGCGGCTGGAAGTGCGGCTGGAAGTGCGGCTGGAAGTGCGGCTGGAAGTGCGGCTGGAAGTGCGGCTGGAAGTACGGCTGGAACGACCGCCGCAGAGCGCGCACGCTACGAGCGCGGCGGTCACGCCGACGCCCACGCGCGCCGCCGCATCCTGCGTCGCCCGGTCAGCCGGCCGTCACCATTGCGGCACGGTCGCGCAGCGTCTCCGACGGGCGCTTGCCGAACATCCGCCGATAGTCGGTCGCAAACTGGCTCAGGTGCCAGAAGCCCCACGCGGCCGCGACGTCCTGCACCGAGCCGGCCGCGCGCCCGCACAGGTCGCGCCGTGCGCCGTTGAGCCGCAGCGTGCGCAGATAGGTGGCGGGCGCCATCCCGAGCACATCCTGGAAGCAATACTGCAGCGTGCGCCGGCTCACGTGCAGCTGCTCGCACAGCTCCGGCACGCCGACGGGACGAGTACGGTGGGCGAGCACGTACTCGCGCGCCTGCTCGACGATCCAGCGCCGCGTCGACGGCGCACTGCCGACGCCATCGTCGGCCGGCTGCGCGCACGCGTCGAACAGCGCGGCCAGCACGCCGGCCTGCAGGTCGTCGCGCTGCGCATCGGCCAGCGGCCCGCCTGCGGCAGCCGCACCGTCGAGCCGCTGGCCGAGCAGTGCACACAGCCGCGCGAGCCGCGCGTCGCCGACCTGGATCACGCGCTGCGCGAACAGCCGCTCGTCGAGCGCGCGGTGTTCGACTTCCTCCGCGTAACGGCGCAGCACGTCGCCGCGCACGACCACGCCGTAGATCGAAAACTGCGCGGGCGTCAGCAATTCGAATTCAACGTTGCCCGGCCGAAACGCGAGCGCACCGGGCCCGATGCGGCACGCGTCGACCCGCGCGTTGCCATCGTTCGCGAGCGGGATGCCGAACCAGTATGCGTCGCCGCGCACCTCGCAGGCCTGGCGCAGCAGATGGCTGGTCGACTCGCGAAAGAGCTTCATCGTGTCGAGCGGCAGCTCGGTCAGCGTGCCGACGAAGCGGCCGGCCGCGAGCTGGTCGTAGGTTTGCCGCCAGCCGATCAGGTTGCGCGCCTGTTCGTCGGCGTCGTGCGCGACGCTGACGACCGCCTGGCCGGCGAGCGCGTCGTCGCCCTGCGCGCTGCAGCGCGTGTTCTCGGCCGTCGGCTCGGCCGCGCACTCCACTCGTCGTTCCATCGTGTTCTCCTCTGCTGCCCAGGCGCGCGTGCGTCACGCAAGTCCCGTGCCGAACCGCGCGATCGGGCGAGAAGCCCGTCATTGCGCGGCGCACGGCCGGCGCGCGGCTGGCGCGCGCAACACGGGCGCACCCGTAGGCGGCGCGCCGCGCACCGGGCGGGTGCGCGATGCGCGGCGGCGGCCATCGATGCCCCTCGGCGGCCGGCTACGTGCCCGGCCGCAAGCGCACGACGCGCGTGCCGCAATTGCCGTACGCCTGCTGGATCGCCAGCTCGACGATCGGGCTGCCGGCGGCCCAAGGCGCCGCGTCGGCGCCGCCGAGGTCGGTGCGCAACGTCGCGCGGCCGTTGATCCGGTAACGGATGCCGCGCACGAAATCGATGAACAGCAGCCCGATGCCGACCGCCTCGTCCGCGCGCATGGCGATCCGGTTGCCGTCGTCATGGAGCGGCAGCACGAAGCGCAGCGTTTTCGTGTCGACCACGCGCACGACGGGCAGCAGATCGCCGTTCGCGTCGCGCTGGCTCTGCACGATATCGCAGGTCGCCGCGCCGTCGGACGTCGCGCCGACGAACATGAACGGCTGCGTCTCGACGAACTGGCGCACGCCGATGCTCAGGCGCGTCGTGACGACCTCGCTCATCCGTTCGGCATCGTCGGCCACGCCGAAGCGTTGATGTGCATCGAGTTCGCCCGCGTGGAACACAGGGTGATGTGGAAAGGAACGCGGCGGTTCGGCCATGCGGGCTCCGGTAGGCGCGTCGTTATGCGGTACGGGCCGCTCGCGCTCGGGCGCTCGGCGGCGTCGTTGCCGTCGCGCTCGGACGCTGCGGCGATATGCGGCCGACGTCGCGTATCGAACGCGAACCCCGAACCACGAGAAGCGGAACAATCAGCAGACGATGAAGCACCGGACACGACGGCCGGCGGCGCATGCAGCGTGCGCCACGGCGGCTTGCTGGCCGCAGACTGCACGGCCGGCCAGCGCCGCACGGCCCTTGCGCGCCGCGCGACGTCGCGTGCGGCGTGGTCCAGCCCCGGCGCCTCACCGCTGCCGCGGCGATCGGAACAACCCGAACGCCTCGACCGGTACCCGGACCAGCAGACACCGCCGCACGGCGCTCACATGCCGCACGACACCACGTGCGGCACGGTCCGGCCCCGGCGCTTCACCCCTGCCCCTGCGATCAGAAGAACCCGAGCGCCTCGGCCTGGTAGCTGACCAGCAGGCACTTCGTCTGCTGATAGTTGGACAGCGCCATCTTGTGCGTCTCGCGACCGATGCCCGACTGCTTGTAGCCGCCGAACGCCGCATGCGCGGGATACAGGTGATAGCAGTTGGTCCACACGCGGCCGGCCTCGATCTCGCGGCCCATCCGGTATGCACGCGTGCCGTTGCGCGTCCACACGCCCGCGCCGAGCCCGAAGAACGTGTCGTTCGCGAGTTCGATCGCTTCCTGCTCGTCCTTGAACGTCATCACCGACGCGACCGGCCCGAAGATCTCTTCCTGGAACACGCGCATCTTGTTGTTGCCGAGCAGCATCGTCGGCTTCACGTAGTAGCCCGCGCCGAGATCGGCTGCCGGCGCCGTGCGTTCGCCGCCCGTCAGGCATTGCGCGCCTTCGCCGCGGCCGATGTCGATGTACGACAGGATCTTGTCGAGCTGTTGCTGCGACGCCTGCGCGCCGATCATCGTCTGCAGGTCGAGCGGATGGCCGGCCTTGATGCGCTCGACACGCGCGACCGCCTTCTCGATGAAGCGCTCGTAGATCGATTCCTGGATCAGGATCCGCGACGGGCACGTGCACACTTCGCCCTGGTTCAGCGCGAACATCGCGAGGCCTTCGAGCGTCTTGTCGAGGAACGCGTCGTCCTGGTCGAGCACGTCGGCGAAGAAGATGTTCGGGCTCTTGCCGCCCAGTTCGACGGTCGAAGGAATCAGGCTCTCGGCGGCGGCGCGCAGGATGTGCTTGCCGACCGGCGTCGAACCGGTGAACGCGATCTTCGCGATGCGCTTGCTGGTCGCGAGCGCCTCACCGGCTTCCTTGCCGAAGCCGTTGACGATGTTGATCGTGCCGGCCGGGAACAGGTCGCCGATCAGCTCCATCAGCACCAGCACCGATGCAGGCGTCTGCTCGGCGGGCTTCATCACCACGCAGCAGCCGGCTGCGAGCGCCGGCGCGAGCTTCCAGGCGGCCATCAGCAGCGGGAAGTTCCACGGGATGATCTGGCCGACCACGCCGAGCGGCTCATGGAAGTGGTATGCGACGGTGTTGTCGTCGATCTCGGAAATGCCGCCTTCCTGCGCGCGGATGCAGCCGGCGAAGTAGCGGAAGTGGTCGACCGCGAGCGGCAGGTCGGCGGCCATCGTCTCGCGCAGCGGCTTGCCGTTGTCGATCGTCTCGGCCACGGCCAGCAGCTTCAGGTTCTTCTCCATCCGGTCGGCGGCGGCGAGCAGCAGGTTCGCACGCTCGGTGACGGACGTCTTGGCCCACTTGCGGCGCGCGGCGTGTGCGGCATCGAGTGCGGCCTCGATGTCCTCCGCGCCCGAGCGCGGCACGCGGCAGAACGGCTTGCCGTTGATCGGCGACACGTTCTCGAAATAGTCGCCCTTCACCGGCGGAACCCACTTGCCGCCGATGTAGTTGTCGTACTGCTGACGATACGGATATTCGACGTCGAGGCCCAGTTGTTTCAGGTCAAACGGGTTCATACATGTCTCCTGTTCATCGTGCTTGTGTGAATGCAGCGCCGGTTGGATCGCGCTGCACGGATTACGCAACATGCGTGCCAAAGCGGGCCGACAAGCAAACCGGAGCGATGCGTGCGGCCGTCCGCCGCGCGCAGTCGCTGCACGCATCGCGCAAGTGTGTCGATTCTGAACAATGCGATGGCACAGCCGCGGCGCGGGTGTTCGGATTTTCCACAGCGCAGCCGCGCCGCCGCATCGGTGTGTGACAGTCGGCGCGTGGCATGTGGCTTGCGTACGGCTCGGTGTTTCGTACGCCCAGACGCGACCACCGAACCATGACCGATGCGGCCCCTCTCAGCGACGATGCCGTCGCCTTCATCCAGGAACAGGCGTTCCTGATCGTCGCGACCGCGAACGCGGCCGGCGACGCCGATTGCTCGTATCGCGGCCGTCAGCCGCGCGCCGACGGCTCGTTCGCGCCGCTGGTCCATGTGGCCGATCGCAGGACGCTGGTGCTGCCCGACTTCGCGGGCAACAACCTGTTCAACACGATCGGCAACCTGCTCGTGAACCCGTCGATCGCGTTGCTGTTCGTCGATTTCGTGCGGCAGACGACGTGGCTCGTGCAGGGGCGCGCGACCGTCGACGAAGATGCCGGAAGCCACGCGCAGCTGTGGCCCGATGCGCGGCGCTACGTGGTCGTCGCGGTGGAGCGCGCGCAGGCACGCGCGGATGCGCGGCTGCCACCGCTGGTGCTGGCGTGACGCGGCGTGGGGCGGGCGTCGTGTCTTCGGATCGGTAGGACTACGCGGCGTTGCGCGCCGCACGCCGCGCCGCCGCATCGCCACGCGCGCGGCTGCCGTCGTCGGCGCCCGTCGTCGCATCCGGCGCCGGCCGCGCGCCGAGAAACGCGAACACCACACCCGCGCACAGCACCGTCACCACCGCGAGCGCGAGCAGCAACCGGTCGAACGCGTGCAAATAACTCGCCAACAGCGTCGCGCGATCGACGCCCGGCAACACGGCCGCCGCGCCGGCGAGATCGCCGGTCGCGAGCCGCGCGGCCGCGCGCAGCGCCGCATCGGATGCGCCGGACGCGCCGCCCGCCGGCACGCGCCGCAGATCGGCGTGCGCAAGCGTCGCCAGCACCGCGCCGGCGATCGCGAGCGCGATGCCCTCGCCCGCCACGCGCGTCGTGCTGAAGATCCCCGTCGCCATCCCCGCGCGCTCCTTCGGCACGACGCTGACCGACAGCCCGTCCATCAACCCCCACGGCATCCCCGCGCCGATGCCGATCGCGAGCATCGGCCCAATCGCGGCCGGCCCGGCGCCGCCGCGCAGCGCCACATCGAGCCACACCAGGCCGGCCGCCGCGAGCAGCAGACCGAGCCCCGAGATCACGCCGGCCGACAGCCAGCGCGTGAGCGTCGCCGCGACCAGCGGCACGATGAGCATCGGCGCGGAGATCGCGAGCATCAGCCAGCCTGCGTCGATTTCGCTGAAGCCGTCGATGCCGATGAAGCGCAGCGGCAGCACGACCAGCAGCACGATGTAGCAGCAGCAGGTCGACACCGGCAGCACCTGCACGCCGACGAAGCGCGGAATCCGGAACAGCGACAGGTCGAGCATCGGCCGCGCGACGCGCGTCTCGATCGCGACGAACGCGCACGCGCCGAGCGCCGCGCCGGCCAGCAGCACGACGACGAGCGGGTCCGTCCAGCCGCGCGCGGGCGCCTCGATCACGCCGAACGTGAACAGCGTCAGCGCGCCGGTGAACGCGACGGTGCCGGGCCAGTCGAGCCCCGTCGCATGCGGGTCGCGCGACTCGTGCATGCGCGGCAGCCCGAGCGCCAGCGACAGGACGCCCGCCGCCGCGCCGGTGACGAAGATCGCGCGCCAGCCGTGATGCGCGATCAGCCAGCCCGCGAGCACCGGCCCGAACGCGAGGCCGACGCCGAACGTGGTGCCGAGCAGGCTGAACGCGCGCGTGCGGGCCGCGCCGTCGAACTCCTGCGCGAGCGCGGCCGTGCCGCCCGCGAGCGCCGCGGCCGCCGCGAGCCCCTGCGCGGCGCGCAGCAGGTCGATCGCGAGCATCGACGGCGCGAACGCGAGCGCGACCGACATCAGCGTGAAGCCGCCCACGCCGATCGCGAACACGCGCTTGCGGCCGAACTGGTCCGCCAGCGCGCCCGCCGCCATCAGGCAGCTGCCGAACGCGAGCATGAACGCGTTGGTGATCCAGTTCATCGCGACGGGGCCACCATGCAGGTCGCGGCCGATCGCCGGCGTCGCGACCGCGCCGCCCGAAAACGACAGCGGCAACGCGACGGCCGCCATGCACACGGCCGCCAGCACCCACGCGCGCCGGTGTGCCGCGCCGGTCGAACCGGCTGAAAACGGGTGATCCATCATCGCTCCTCGAAATGACCGCGCGGATGCGCGTCGATAGCGATCGAAGATAAATCGGATTGAATTCGAGAAAAACCGTGCAAGGCTCCGCATATATCGGACTAAAATTCCGCAATTCCCGATCAATCGCAGCCCGCTCCGTCTCGATGGAAAACCTCAACGGCATCGCCGCGTTCGTCCGCGCCGCCGAAGCACTGAGCTTCGTCGCGGCCGGCCGCGCGCTGGGCATTTCGGCGTCGGCCGTCGGCAAGACGATCGCGCGGCTCGAGCAGTCGCTCGGCGTACGCCTGTTCAACCGCACGACGCGGCGCGTCACGCTGACCGACGAAGGGCGCCATTTCTACGAGCGCTGCCAGCGCATCCTCGAGGATCTTCGCGACGCGGAAGCGACCGTCACGGCGTCCGCGCAGCGCCCACGCGGCAGGCTGCGCGTGAGCCTGCCCGTGATCGGCTACCGGTTTCTGCTGCCGGTGCTGCCGGCGTTTCGCGAGTGCTACCCGGAAGTGGAGCTCGACCTGGATTTCAACGACCGGATGGTCGACGTCGTCGAAGGCGGCTTCGACGCGGTGATCCGCAGCGGCCCGCTGTCGGATTCGAGCCTGATGTCGCGGCGGCTCGGCCCGTTCGCGTTCGTGCTGTGCGCCACGCCCGCGTATCTCGCGCGGGCCGGCACGCCGCGCGTACCGCACGATCTCGACACGCACGATTGCGTGCGCTACTGCTTTCCGACCACCGGCAAGCTGCAGGACTGGGCGCTGGCGGCCGACGACGGCACACCGCTGAAGCTGCGCACCGCGATGACCTGCAACAACATGGAAGCGCTGCGCGGCGCGGTGATGGCCGGCCTCGGCATCGGCTACATGCCCGACTTCCTCGCGCGCGACGCGCTCGACGCCGGCACGCTCGTCACCGTGCTCGACGACTACCGGATCGCACCGGGACAGTTCTCGATCGTGTGGCCGTCGAGCCGGCAGCTGTCGCCGAAGCTGCGCGTGTTCGTCGACTTCCTGTGCGAGCGGCTGTTCAGGTAGCCGAACCGCGCGCCCGTGTCGGCCGCCGCGCCCCGCGCCATCGACGGCTCACCGTCACGCGGCGCCGATCCGCTCGGCCTGTTGCGGCGGCAACAGCGCGTCGCTGTCGTCCTTGAGGCCGACGCCCGTGAGCCGCAGCCGGCGCGCCTCGGTCATCAGGTAGTGCAGCTTGTGCGCCGCCGCCGCATGCGGCAGGCCTTCGGGCCGCACGTTCGAGATGCAGTTGCGCTGCGCGTCGTGGCAGCCGACCTTCGGCGCCCACGTCAGGTACACGCCGAGGCTGTCCGGCGAGCTGAGCCCCGGCCGCTCGCCGATCAGCATCGCGACGGCCCGCGCGCGCAGCAGCTCGCCGATCTCGTCGCCGAGCGCGACGCGCGCCTGCGTCGCCACCACCACCGGGCCGAGCCGCCAGCCGTCCGCGTGCAGCCGCGGGCACACGGCCTGCAGCAGCGGCAACGCCTGCTTCGCGGCCGCGAAGGCGGACAGCCCGTCGCCGACCACGAACACCACATCGGGCGCATCGTCGAGCATCGCACCGTAGCCGGCCAGCAGCGCGCGTCCGTCGTCCGACAGCTTGCGGCCGAGATCGGGGCGGCGCAGGTAATGCTGGCGATCGACTGCGGCGCTCTGCACGCCGAGCGTCGCGAAGCCGGCCGTGTCGAGCTCGCGGCGCAGCGCCTCCGAATCGAGCGGCTGATGCACGGCGTCGCGCGCCTGCGCGTGCGACAGGTTGAACGCGAGCAGCGGTGCGGTCGGCAGGCTGCTGCCCGCGCGGCCGAGCGCGATTCGCGCGTTCGTGAACGCCTTCAGCTGCGCCCACGGATTCTTCTCGACGGCGTCGCTCATGCGGAAATCCCCATCCAGTCGTTCGCGCCCGCGAGCAGCGGCACGCGTGCGTTCGCCGCGCGCAGGGCGCCGTGCGCGTCGGCGATCTCCATCGTCTCGAGCCACTCCTCGAACTCCGGCGCGCGGCGCAGGCCGAGCACCTCGCGCACGTACAGCTGATCGTGAAACGACGTGCTCTGGTAGTTCAGCATCACGTCGTCCGCGCCGGGAATCCCCATGATGAAGTTGATGCCGGCCGCGCCGAGCAGCGTCAGCAGCGTGTCCATGTCGTCCTGGTCGGCTTCCGCGTGGTTCGTGTAGCAGATGTCGCAGCCCATCGGCACGCCGAGCAGCTTGCCGCAGAAGTGATCCTCGAGGCCCGCGCGGATGATCTGCTTGCCGTCGTACAGGTATTCCGGGCCGATGAAGCCGACCACCGTGTTCACCAGGAACGGATCGAACTTGCGCGCGACCGCATACGCGCGCACTTCGCAGGTCTGCTGGTCGACGCCGAAATGCGCGTTCGCCGACAGCGCGCTGCCCTGGCCCGTCTCGAAGTACATCACGTTGTTGCCGACGGTGCCGCGCGCGAGCGACAACGCGGCGGCGCGCGCCTCGCCGAGCAGCGCGAGCGAGATCCCGAAGCTCGCGTTCGCCTTCTCGGTGCCCGCGATCGACTGGAACACCAGGTCGACCGGCGCGCCCTTGTCGATCGCCGCGATCGTGTTGGTCACGTGCGTGAGCACGCAAGACTGCGTCGGCACGCCGTAGCGCTCGCGGAAGCCGTCGATCATCGCGAGCAGCTTGACGATCGCCGCGAGGCTGTCGGTTGCGGGGTTGATGCCGATCATCGCGTCGCCGCAGCCGTACATCAGCCCGTCGAGCATCGACGCGGCGATGCCCTTCACGTCGTCGGTCGGGTGATTCGGCTGCAGCCGCACCGACATCCGGCCGGGCAGCCCGACCGTGTTGCGAAAGCGCGTGACGACGCGGCGCTTTCTCGCCGCCGCGATCAGATCCTGGTTGCGCATCAGCTTCGACACGGCCGCGACCATCTCCGGCGTGAGCCCCGCTGCGATGCGTTCGAGCGCGGCGCCGTCGGCCGCCGGCGACAGCAGCCAGTTGCGGAAATCGCCGACGGTCAGATGCGAGATCTCCGCGAAGGCCTGGGCGTCGTGATCGTCGACGATCAGGCGCGTGACTTCGTCCTGTTCGTACGGGATCACCGCCTCGTTCAGGAACGCCTTCAGCGGCACGCTCGCGAGCGCGATCTTCGCGGCCACGCGCTCTTCCTCGCTCGCCGCCGCGACGCCGGCGAGCTGGTCGCCCGAGCGCAGCGGGCTCGCCTTCGCGAGCAGCGTTTTCAGGTCCGCGAACCGGTACGTGCGCGGGCCGATCGTCTCCGTATAGGACATCGTTCGAATCTCCTTGCCAGTGCTTGCGCTGCCTGCCGGGTTTACCGGGCTCGCCGTGCGTGAACCGCCTGCACGGCTTGCCTTGCTGCCCTGCTTTCCCTGCCTTCCTGCCTGCCCACCTCTTCCGCCTGCCGAACGCCAACGGCGCGCCCGTTCCATCGGGCGCGCCGCAGGCCGTCATGCGCCGCCGTTCGGGCGTGCCAACGTCATTCCTCGAGCAGCACGTCGGCCGGCGCGCTCGCGCGCTGCGACCGGGTCGCGATGAAGTAAGCGTAGCCGACCGCCAGGAACGCGATGAACACCATCGCCACCAGCCCGTTGAAGTAGACCATGGTTCCGAGGCACACGAGGGCCGCCACGATCGCGAACGCCGGGAACAACGGGTACATCGGCGCACGGAACGGCCGCGCCATGTTCGGTTGCGAGCGGCGCAGCTTGAACAGCGCCGCCATGCTGACGATATACATCACGATCGCGCCGAACACCGACATCGTCACGATGTTCGCGGTGAGCGTCTGGCCGCCGAACTGGATCAGCTCGTCGCTGTAGATCGCGGCGATCCCGACCACGCCGCCCGCGAGGATCGCGCGATGCGGGGTCTTGAAGCGCGGATGCACCTTGCCGAGCCATTCGGGCAGATAGCCTTCGCGGGCCAGCGCGAAGATCTGGCGCGAATAGCCGAGGATGATCCCGTGGAACGACGCGACCAGCCCGAACAGCCCGAGCCACACCAGCATGTGCATCCAGCCGCTGTTCGCGCCGACGATGTACTTCATCGCCTGCGGCAGCGGATCGTTGATGTTCGCGAGCTTGGTCCAGTCGCCCGCGCCGCCGGCGAACACCATCACGCCGATCGCGAGGACCACGAGCGTCAGGATGCCGGCCACGTAGGCGATCGGGATCGAGCGCTTCGGGTTCTTCGCTTCCTCGGCGGCCATCGCGACACCTTCGATCGCGAGGAAGAACCAGATCGCGAACGGAATCGCGGCGAACATGCCGTGGAACGCGCCCATGCTGAAGTGATCGGCACCGGCCCAGCCGCCCTTCATGAAGTTGCTCCACGCGAAGCCCGGCGACACGACGCCCATGAACACCAGCAGCTCGAAGATCGCGAACAGCGTGACGACCAGCTCGAACGTCGCGGCGATCTGCACGCCGACGATGTTCAGCGCCATGAACACGAGATACGCGCCCATCGCCGCGTGCTTCGGCTCGAGCCCAGGGAACTGCACGTGCAGGTATGCGCCGATCGCCAGCGCGATGGCGGGCGGCGCGAACACGAATTCGACGAGCGTCGCGGCGCCGGCGAGATAGCCGCCGGTCGGGCCGAATGCGCGGCGCGCATACGCGAACGGGCCGCCCGCGTGCGGGATCGACGTGGTCAGCTCGGTGAAGCTGAAGATGAAGGTGGTGTACATCGCCGCGACGAACAGCGCGGTGATGACGAAGCCCAGCGTGCCGGCGCTCGCCCAGCCGTAGCTCCAGCCGAAGTACTCGCCGGAGATCACGAGGCCGACCGCGATGCCCCACAGTTGCCAGGTGCCGAGCGTTTGCTGCAGCGCGGGCTGGCCGGACGACTTGGCGCCGGCTGCGGGCCGGCCATTCGACTCTGCTTTCATCGGATTCTCCTGAAGGGCGCCGGCCTGCCTGCCCGCGCGACTGAGAATCGATGCTAGAGAGTCATAAAACGACGTGTTATCGAAATTCGGCAAAGATGGCGGCTGACGTTTCGCTGACGGAAACGCCGGGCGCGTGGTGCGGGACGTTATGCAGGCGCGCTGGGCGCGCGCGGAGCGCGCCGGAGCGGGGTGTGGTGGCTCGGGCGGTGTGGACGCCTCGCGCGGTGTGGGTGGCTCGCGCGGCGTTGGTAGTCCGCGCGGCATGAGAGGCTCACACGGCGTTGGTGGTCCACGCGGTGGGGGTGGCTCGCGCGGCGTGGGTAGTCCGCGCGGCGTGAGTGGCTCGCGCGGCGTGGGTAGTCCGCGCGGCGTGAGTGACTCACGCGGCGCGGACGCCCCGTGCGGCGTTACTGACCGCCGCCGCGCTGGTTGAACCAGCGGTCGAGCAGCTTGCCGGCCGCTTCGCGGCCGCCGAGACCGAACGACAGCGCGACCGCCACCGCGATCGCGCCGAGCACGAGGCCGAACGCGAGCTGCACGATCTCGTTGGCGATGCCCATCGCGCGCAGCCCCATCGCGAACACGAGGCCGAGGATCGCGAACTGCGCGATCCGTGCGAACAATACGCTGTGCTCACGGTCGGCCTGCTCGATCACGCGCCGTGCAAGCCCGGCGAGCCACACGCCGATCACGAGGATCACGCCGCCCATCAGCACGTGGCCGCCGAATTCGATGAACAGCGTGACGACGTCGCGCACCTGCGTGAAGCCGAGCCGGTTGGCCGCCTCGACCGCCGCGAACAGCATCGCGAAGAACACGATCAGCCGTGCGACGAGCACCGACGGCTGCAGCATCCCGGAGAACACGCGCTCGACGCCGAGCACGGCCGGCAGCCCGTCGGCGCCGGCGGCTTCCAGCAGCTTCTGCGCGAGCGACGCGACGAAGCGCGCGAAATAGAACGTCACCACCACGATCACGATCGCCGCGACGATGTCGGGCACCGCGCCGAGGAACTGGTTCAGCATGTTGGTCGCAGGGATCGAGATCGCCTCGATCTTCAGCGCATCGAGCGCGGAGATCAGCGTCGGCACGAACACGAACACGTAGACGATCGTGCCGATCAGGCTCGACACGCGCACCGGCGTCGGGCTGTCGAGGCGCGCGGTGAGGCGGTCGGCGCCGGCCGCGACCAGCAGGTTCGTCACGAGGCCGCGCAGCACGCGCGCGACGATCCAGCCGACGAAGCCGATCATCGCCGCCGCGAACAGGTTCGGCACGATCGCGAGCAGCTTGTCGACCATTCCCTGCACCGGCGCCAGCAGGCCGGACAGCGCGAACGACCCGAGAATCGCGGGCAGGAACATCAGGATGACGAGCCAGAACAGCACGTCGCCGAGATAGCCGCTCATCGGCTGCATGCCCGCGCTTTCGGCCAGCGCGGTGTCGACCTTGCTCGCCTTCAGTGCGCGGTTCGCGAGGCTGCGCAGCAGCGACGCGATGAGCCACGCGATCAGCGTCAGCGCCGCGCCGCCGATCAGGTTCGGCAGGTAGTCGACGATGTGCGTGACGAGCAGCGAGAACGGATTGGACACCGCGTACAGATTGAGCACGTTGAAGATGCCGACCGCGGTGACGAGCAGCACGAGCCAGAACAGCCCGGCAGCGATGATCCGCTCGACGCACGCGCCCTGACCGGTGCTTTCGCTGATCCGCCGGTCGACGTTCAGCGCGTTCAGCAGCCGGAGCGCGCCGGCCCGCACGGCCACGGCGATCAGCCAGCCGATCAGCAACAGGCCGATCGCGCCGGCTATCTTGGGCAGGTAGCCGCCCAGCGTGGTCTGCAGCGACGTGATGAAGCTGGAAGCATCCATTTCTTCTTCTCCCGAAAACGTGGCGTTGCGATTGAACGTCGACGAACTACCTGCGTACTTCGAAAACCGTGCGTTACCGTCCGGCGAACTTACCCGAGAAAAATGACGCGTTGATCCGATTTCACCCTCTTTAACTTTAGTCGGTGATCGGAGGGGTGAACCCCGATTCGGACAAATTAAAAGGGGGCGATTCGGGGGCGGACGATGGCTGGGAG
>NZ_PQMX01000032.1:0-73655 GCF_004368385.1 Burkholderia sp. B10
GACGAATCGTGCGAGATGAGTCAAGCGTGACGAGCGAAGTGCGACGAAGCAAATGTATATGGCTGGACTAGACCAAACAGACAGCGCCAGGTGTCTGACTAAGTTCCGGCCATGAAGCGTCATTCGCTAGCGCCGCTGCGCGGACGTTCAGATGTTAGATCCACCCTGCGAGCGGCCATTCGATTCGCGAGGACGAATCGTGGGTCATCAGCCGCCGCGTTGATCCGCGTAAGCTCAGTCCGGCATTCCGTTATGGTCGCCGAGGGGTCTAGCGGGCCAGTCCACCCAGCGGTCCGCGCGCGTAAGTTCGTACGCTTCGTTGAGCGGGTAACGAATACGATTGTCGTCGCGCGGACGTTCGCCGATCACCATCAGCCTGACTTCGTCCTTCGTATTGTTGATGAAGGTGTGGCAAATTCCCGTACCTGCCGGAAACGCAACCGAATCACCTTCAGCAATGGAATGCAGCACACCGTCGATCCAGACGTCAGGCTTGCCCTCGAGCACGTACACAAACTCCTGCTCGGTACTTTCGGCGTGCGGATATGATGTCCTCCGGCCGGGTAGAAGCCTCACATGATGAATACCAATACGCGTGATGCCGAGTGCGGCAGAAAGCGGAGCGTCTAGCGCCATGGGCTCGGTATCGGCGGGATAGGAATGTGCATCCGGTTCTTCGAGTTCAGTCCAGTGTTTGACGAAATCTGGTCGGCTCATCGGTTGTTCTCTTAAAGGACGGCCATTGATGATAACGGTTTAGGAGCGGACGCTAACCACAACCTGCGGCCAATCTTGGCCATGGCCATTTCGGCCGACGAGCCGCAAGCGGCGGGCAAGGGTGAATGGCCGTTGTAGTTTGGGATCTGCCGAAAATGTGCTGCTGAGTCCACCGTCGGCTCCGGGTCGGAAGTCGCCGGTCGGGCCGCACCGGGCGCCGACCGGCGACTTCCCGGCCAGGAACGGACATTCGACAGCGCGATCTGAATCGTCGACAATGCAAGGTCAAACCACGGCTACGCCCCGTCAAATCAGACTGATAGCGGCGGCCTTCCAAGCCCGACAATGGTGTTGCGACGATGAGCATCAGCAAGTGGATAGCGCACGTTCGGAATGATTCTAAAAACGGCGAAGCATTCAACATGGTGACCTTGGAGGCAGCGCATCGCGTAATGTCTCCCGTGGTCGATGCGGCTTTGAACGCGCGGGGGGTCGAGACAGTAGCGCCTCTGAAGTGGGTGCGACACGACGGATCACCTATCCGCCAGATATTTGCATTTTCCGCATGGAAAGGCGGCGTCATCGCTCCTCGATGGGGCTTGTCCTTTGACTTTGTCCCGCATGTGTCCGGCAGTTCTGTTCGCTGGCACCGAACCAACAAAACTGCGATCTTTGACCTCGTTGTTGATGCACGCGACAGGGACTTAGACGTGAGCCTTATTTGTGGAGAGCAGGTCGTCGCTCAGAAATCGGCGCCGATTGTGCAAGCTGCGATCGCACGGGCAGACGAATTTTGGCGACTGGTCAATTCGATCGAGGACGTCGTCGGGGCATTCGAATGGCTGCGAAGCTATCTGTCGAGCGGAGGCTTGGGGTTTTACAACTATGTCCAGCATCCGATCGCGCTCGCATTTGTGCTCGCGAGGACAGGCAACGCTGATGGCGCACGTCGAGAGTTGGATCGCTTTCTCGAAGGGCGTTCAGCGGAAGACCCAGTCTCCATACGACTCGGTGAGATGCTGACTAAAGCTACCGGCATGGCATGATCGCGAACAAAGAATCCTTCGTGTGGATGGCGGGTGACTGCGCCAATGAACATGCGCCGAGTGTCCGCTTGCAGGAGATCTGACTGTCTCTTCAGGGGCGGGTTCGGCCAACGGCATCAGGCGACAGTCGGCCAGAACGAGCCGTCGAACCGATGCGTCCAGATCGACGATGATCGCGCTTCCGCAGACTCGCTCAAGCTCGCCGGCTCCGACTATCTCAGCTGGCATACGCAGAGGCTGCCTTAAATCCACTGGTCGTTCTCGACAGTACGCTCGCCCGCTGCGCCGTCGCCCGTGTTCACCACACCTCGCGGCTCGATCAGCAGCAGCTTTACTTCGGCATTTGCACAGGGCTTGTGTTCGACGCCCTTCGGCACCACCGCCATCTGACCGGCACGCAACACAATAGAACCATCGCCCGAAGGGCCCGCGCGAAATTCGATACGCAACTCGCCTCCGAGCACGATGAACGTTTCGTCGGTATCGGCATGGCGGTGCCACTGAAACTCGCCTTCGACTTTCACAACCTTGAACTGATAGTCATTCATTTCCGCGACGACACGCGGTTGCCAGTGACCGTCGATCAGCGCGATCTTGCCGGTCAAATCGATGGTCTGGCACTGGCCGCGTTCGGCCGGCACGTTGTTGTGTTTCGAGGATTGGGACACCGTTCTCTCCGTTCAAGGGGCAATGCTTCGAGGATATACATGCTCCTTGCGGCCGTATTGAACGATCGTGTGTGTTTTCAGCCGCGGTGAATGCTGCCCGTGACCTGGAGCCAGCGCCCTGGCGTCAGCCCGAATGTTTTCGAGAAGTGTCGCGTCATGTGGCTCTGATCAGAAAAACCCGCGGCCGCAGCGGCGTGAGCGAGCGAGGTGCCAGCGAGCAGCATGCGGCGCACCGTATCGAGGCGCCGCATCGTCAGATAACGGTACGGGCTCGTGCCGTAGAAGGTGCGAAAGTCGTGCGACAGACTCCAGCGATCGCGGCCCGTCGCCGCTTCAAGTTCGACGAGCGTGACGACGCGCGCGCAGTTCACGTGCAAATAGTCGCGCGCGCGCCGCGCCGCGAGGAAATCGCCTTTCGGACGGCGTGTGGGCGTGCCGGCAACAGCGGCAATCGCATGCGTCAGTTCGACGAGGGCATCGCTTTGTTCAAGCGGTTCAAGCCTATAGCCGACGTGCTGCAGCAATGTCGTGGTTGCCGCCGCAAGGCGCGCATCGGTCGTCACGCCGCCTTCGAGGAACGGCAGCGCGCGCCCGCCGAGCACGTCCTGAAAAAGCGCGGGTTCCACGTAGATCATCCGGTACCGAAACCCTTCGTCGGTACCCGCCTGACCATCGTGAGCCTCGTCGGGATGCAGCACCATCGTGTGGCCTGCCAGGCTGTTTCGCAGGCTGCGCCGATAGTTGAAACTCTGGACGCCAGCGAGCGTGCGACCAATCGCATAGGTATCGTGGCGGTGCATGGCATACGCCTTGCCGTGAAACCACGCTTCGATGCGTTCGACACCTTCTATCGGCTCGGCGCGCCTTACCCAGTCGGGGCATGAGATTGCGGGTTGTCGGTTCATGATGTAGAGCGTGGATGGCCTGACGCATCACGCTGCGGCACGGGCGCTCAGGCGCTGTACGATGCAAAGCCGCTATCCGAATTGTCGCATCGGATAGTCCACTAGCGATGACATGCTACGGTCGACGCGCCGGGTTGAAACGCGGCCGTTCGCGACGCCAAGAGACCACCATTTGAAAACAGCGCAACCCTACGCCTTGATATCTGTTGCCGCGAGATTCCGAACTTCTCTCGGTCGAAGGATTTTTTCAACGAGCCGAGCCGACATCTGACGGCTCAGTAGTCTCTGCAAGTTCGCAAGCAGTCGATTTCGCGTCCCCACAACCCGATAGCTCAGATTACGATCGAGCGCCCACAACGCATCCCGCACCACGTTGGCGACCGGCATCGGCACGCCGACTGCAGCCTCCTTCGTGCCAACAACGTCGAAAAAGGCCGTTTGCGTGGCGCCGGGACATAGCGCGACGACCCGGATGCCCCGCTGCCGGTTTTCAGCCCAAACAGCTTCCGAAAATGACAGGAGAAAGGCCTTCGTCGCGCCGTAGACGGCCATATACGGATCGGGCTGGAATGCCGCGGTTGACGCGACGTTGATGACTGCGCCGCCGGATCGCGCTTGCATCCCCGGCAGCAGAAGATGAGTCAGCTCGATCGCGGCGATGCAGTTCACCAGGACTTCATCGCGCTGGCGCGTCAGCGGAATCGTTTCAAAGCGCCCGTAAGCTGCGAAGCCCGCATTGTTGATCAGCACATCGACGAACGTGCCGGTCCCCTTCAGATGGCGATCGATCGTGTCGACGGCGTCGGCTGCGCTCAGGTCGACCGTCAGAAAATCGGCGTCGCACGCGTAATCGCGCCGCAGTTCCGCGGCCAGATCACGCAGCTTGTCGTGAGAGCGTGCGACCAGCAGGAGTCTCGCACCGCGTTCGGCCAACGCGTGGGCAAACGCGCGCCCGATACCCGATGATGCACCCGTGACGAGTGCTGTTTTTCCGCCAAAATCGAAAGATTTGCTCATGGGCTGCTGATGGAGTGGAACGGGAGTTGCACTCTAAACCGTTGACTATAGGCAACGGTCAAGCGTAAATGACGGTCCACGACATTGATTGGAGGCAGCATGCGCATCGGCGAGCTATGCAAGCGGGCGGGTGTATCGCGCGACACCGTCCGTTACTACGAGCGTATGGGTCTGCTGGATAAAGCAACGCAAGGTAACGCGACGAACACTTACAAGCACTATTCCGAACTTTCGTTACAGCGGATACGGCTGATCGTCCACGCGAAGGCGTTGGGCTTCACGCTGGCGGAAATTGGCGACGTTGTCCATGTATGGGAAAGTCCGACGTTCGGCGTTGACCAAAAGGTCGCGTGCCTGCAAGCAAAGCTCGCCGAACTCGACGCAAAGAGTCTCGCGTTAACCACGCTGCGAACCGGGCTGCTGAATGCGCTGGCCAAAGTTGGCGGCGATTGTGTCGAAGAAGTAGCGTGATCAGTCGCGGCCGGTGCAAGTGTCATCCTGCCCCGCACAGGAACTTCGATGGCCGCTTTGATCGCCCGTGAGGGTCCCTTCAGGGTCGGGTTGAGCCAGTCGGTGCCTGCCGGGGCTGCGGCCGGCCGAGTCCGGCCACAAACGGTCAGTCGGAAGACCACGCTCAAAGCGGCCATTCGCCGGTATTGACCTGCGCAGCCAAACGACGCTAGGATCGTCAGCATGATTAGTCGCTCCAAATCCCTCTTTTCGCTGGTCCGCGCATGTTGTCAAAACGTGCCGGGGAGATGCTGCGTCTAGCGATTAACTACACGTCGCATCAATCGCCTCTGGCCGCCCGTTGCAAAACCGGCGGCCTTTTTGTTTTTGCCCCCTTCGAGACGGAGAGAGTTGATGCAACTTACGTTGTATGACACCTGGTCGCGTACCGTGCGCTCGTTCACGCCAATTCACGCTGGCCGCGTTGGCATGTATTGCTGCGGCCCCACCGTCTATGACCATGCGCATATCGGCAATCTAAGAACGTATGTGTTCGAAGACATTCTGCGCCGGGTGCTCATTCGCAACGGCTACGAGGTCCGTCACGTCGTCAATATCACCGATGTCGGTCATCTGACTTCGGATGCTGACGAAGGCGAAGACAAGATGGAAAAAGGTAGCAGACGGACCGGAGAGTCAGCATGGGCTATCGCTCAGCGCTACACCGAGGCCTTCTTCGCGGATTGGCATGCCCTCAACTTGCTGGAGCCGACGGTATGGTGCCGTGCGACCGATCACATCGCCGAACAGATCGCGTTTATCGGCGAGTTGGAACGGTCAGGCTACGTATACAGGACCAACGACGGCCTCTATTTCGACACAAAAAAGCAGGACGATTACGGCTTTCTGGCCCGGCTCGACCGTGCCGGCCTGCAGGCGGGCAAGCGCGTCGTAGTTGGTGCCAAGCGGAACATCACAGATTTTGCGCTATGGAAGTTCAGTCCGGCGGGCGTAACGCGGCAGATGGAATGGGATAGCCCATGGGGGCGTGGATTTCCGGGCTGGCATATTGAGTGCTCGGCCATGTCGGCGAAGCACCTCGGCATCTGGTTCGACATCCACTGTGGCGGAGAAGACCATATCGCCGTGCATCACAGCAACGAGATTGCACAAACTCAAGCGGCCCACGGCACTCGGCTTGCGAACTTCTGGATGCACGGACATTTTCTAACGCTCGATGCCAACACGAAGATGTCGAAGTCGAGTGGCGATTTTGTTCGCTTGCAGACCTTGCGCACTCGGAACATCGATCCACTTGCCTACCGTTTCCTGTGCATGACGGCTCATTACCGGAGCAAGCTGCATTTCAGCTGGGCGTCTCTTGACGCAGCGCAGACAGCCTTGAACCGGCTGAGGCATCTCTATTCCGGTTGGCCGGACGGTGGCCGCATCGATCCGGATTTCGCCGCGCGCTTCGACGCCGAAGTGAATGAGGACCTGAATCTGCCGAGGGCATTGGCCGTGCTATGGGAGTTGGTCAAGAGCGAGCTCCCATCTGCGACCTTGAAAGCGACTGTCGACAGCTTTGATTATGTTCTGGGCCTTGGGTTACGCGATTGGAAGCCAGTTGCGTCTGACATTCCGGAAAGCATCCGAGTGTTGCTCGGTGAACGTGCTCAGGCCCGAGAGGCAAAGGATTGGGCAAAGGCCGATGAGATACGAAAGATGTTAAACGCCCGAGGCTGGAGAGTCGAGGATGGCAACGACGGACAACGTCTGATCGAAATCGCCACGCCCTCGACAGATATCTGAATGGGTGTTAGCTGCATGGGAGCCGCACTGAATGTCCGGATGGCACAGGCTCGATTGACCGCTTGGGGTCGGTGCGCGCCGTCCTCCGATCCAACGCAGTGTGACGGCGGCATCGGGCGGTCGTCGGCCACAAGCGGTCGGCCGACCACGCAGTCGGAATCGGCGACAATCACGACGAGTTGAGCATATTCCGTGCGACCATGTCCAATGACCAAAGAAATGTTTGCCAGCGATTCGGTACAGAATAATGCGTATGAACACTTTGGGAAGCTCTGAATTACGACGCACTTTGATGGCACTGGGGATCGTCCTGTTGACCGGTGTCTCTATGTTCTACGCGACCGACGAGGTCGGGCAAGCAGATATTGATCGTCCATCGATTGAGCGAACAACCACCAAGACCGCTGGTGTTTGGCAGTCCACGACGCGTATGGTGCTCGCCCGCTACGGGCATACCGCAACCTTGCTACCCAATGGCAAGGTGCTGGTGGCTGGTGGTTTCGGTGGCCCCGGAGGCGGCGGTCTTCTGGCGGTGAGCGAGCTTTACGATCCCGCCCACCCAAAATGGTCCAAGGCGGGCGCCATGGTGCTTCCACGCCAAGCGCACAAAGCGGTCTTGTTGGCCGATGGCAATGTGTTGGTGGCCGGCGGGCTGGCCGCTGACTCAAATAACCTCTCTGCGACGCCTTCGGCTGAGGTCTATAGCCCTACCCGTGGCGTTTGGAATCGTGTCGGGAACATGGCGACGGGGCGATTGGGTCATACGATGACTGTCTTGAAGGACGGTCGCGTGCTTGTCACCGGCGGCCATCGCGCGGATGACGTGATGGATGACGACGCTTTTGCTTCGGCCGAGCTGTTCAATCCCACCGATGGCCAATGGGCAGTCACCGCCAGTATGAGTATTGGACGTCGGGGCCACACTGCCACGCTGTTGCCGAACGGCAAGGTGCTTGTGGTTGGCGGGAGAATGGCGGGGAGCAACGGCGACGCGACCGCCATGGCTGAACTCTTTGACCCCGTCAAAGATACTTGGGTAGCGGTTGCCCCGATGAGGAACGCGCGCTACGGTCACTCCGCAACGCTTCTGCGAAGTGGGAAGGTACTCGTCGTGGGGGGCGAGGACGTCAAGAAAGCCGGCGACGACACCAAGAGGTTGGATGCCGCGATGGCGGAAGTCGTCAAGGAGAAAGGCTCGGACTTCACATCGACCGACTTGGCCATCGCGCTTGCCAAGGATCCCGGGCCTTATCGAAGCTTGGCCGAAATTTACGATCCAGTCACGAACCAGTGGTCGCCCGCGGGAAACCTGAACGCGGCGCGATCTGGGGCTCGCGCTGTGCTGTTGCCGAATGGAAACGTGCTTGTGGCACGAGGCGCTGATGACGAAAGCCTCGACCTTAATTCTTCAGAGATCTATGACGTAAAGACGGGTGTGTGGCGCCTGACGGCGCCCATGAACGACGGCGTGGGCATAGGGGCCACGCTTACCGTGCTGCCCGGTGGTGAGGTGCTCGCTGCGGGCGGGGATCGAGGTTACGTCAAGTCCAAGCCGGGCCTTCGAGAGCGTTTGGCGCAAGGAATCTATCGGGCAGACGATTTCAACGATAACAGCGCACTCTCCTCCGCAGAAATCCTGCGCTACTGATCACTTGATGCGACGCACCTCGCGAAACGCTGCGTTGGTCACGTTCATGTACAACCGATAAGCCACAGCAGAACCCGGAGCGGTGGGGAGGAGACTACGCTAACACGAACGACTGGTTCGGAGAAAAACGGGTGACCGCAGTGGGTCGATCACGGCCCTTGATGAAGTGACGGCAAAAGCAATCTCAGACCTGATCTGACGCTGACTGAGACATCAGGTCTTGACTTACGCAAATTCAAACGCGCCGAACCAAGCGCACCCGACTAAGCGCACCGCCCCACGGCCCCACCGCTGTCACAACACCGTCCACCTCGCGCCACGCGTGCCGAAACACACAGCGTCAAACCCGCTGCAGATGCGCATCGACGAGCGGCGCGAGCGTATCGGCATGCACGGCCGCGAGATCGTGCCGGCCGCCCGGCACCAGATGCAGCCGCGCATCGGGCAGCCGTTCGAGCAGGCGCTGGCCGGCCGCGACCGGGCTGATCGGATCGTCGTCTCCCCACAGCAGCAGCGTCGGTTGTGCGATGCGTCCGATCGCGTCGGACAGGTCGACGTGCAACGTCAGGAACCAGTCGGGCAAGTGCGGATTTGCGCGCGCGAAATCGGTGCGCCAGTCCTGCGCGCCGAGGCCGCGCATGTCGAGGCCGCCGGACGTGACCGTCAGCACCAGATGCGTGACGAGTGCCGGACGTTCGAGCGCCGCGTGCATCGCAATGACCCCGCCCATCGATTGCGCGATCACGGCGGTCGGCCGGTCGATCGTGTGCAGCACGCGGCGCACGAGGCCGTCGAAATCGGTGACGTCGGGATCGGCCGGCGTGTCGCCGAAGCCCGGATAGCCGACGATGCGCCGTTCGGCCGGATGCACGAGGCGGCTCGCGAGCGGCTGCCAGAACGCGGTGCTGCCCGACGCGCCGGGCAGGAAAAGCAGTTGCGAAGGAACGGGCATCGGGCGGTGATTTTCCAGTAAAAGAAGGATGGCGAACGTGACCTGACGGCGCGTCAGCAGCGGCCGGTGCGCAGCGCGACGGCCCACTCGTCGCGGCCGCGCGCGGCTGCCGTGTCGGCAGCCATCTGCCAGTCGTATTCGACGGTATGAAGTTCGGCGTGCCAGCCCGCCGGCGTGCGCGACACGATCGCATAGCGCGCGTGCGGCGAGCCGGTTTCGATCCGGTGCGGATACGGCAAATCGTCCGCATAGGCCGGCAGCCCGACGCTTCCAGGGTTGACGATCGTGCGGCCGTCGGCGAGCCGCGCGACGCGCGGCACATGCGTGTGGCCGCACAGGATCAGCGACGCCGGCTCGTCTCCGGCGCGCTGCGCGATTTCGTCGGGCGTCGCCGCGCGGCAGCCGTCGCGCGTCACCGTTTCGAGAAAATAGTCGAGGTCGCTCGCGGGCGTGCCGTGCACCAGCAGCACGTCGTCGCCGAGCGTCGCGCGTTCAGGCAATGCGGCGAGCCACGCGCGGTGGCGCTCGTGCAGCGTGTCGTGCGCCCAACGGTCGGACAGCCCCATCGCGTCGCGCGTGCGCTCCAGCAGTTGCCGTTCGTGATTGCCGCGGATCGTCGGCAGATCGAGTGCAATCAGGCGATCGGCCGTTTCCGCCGGATGGAGCGCGCCCGAGACGATATCGCCGAGATTGACGATCACGTCGGCGCCGCGGCGGCGCACGTCGTCGAGCACCGCGTCGAGCGCGGCGAGGTTGCCGTGGATGTCGGACAGCGCAGCGATTTTCATGGCGGGGCGAGTCGAGCCGGGGAATGCCGATTGTCGCGAATTCGCCGCGGGCCGTCCAATCGCTTCGACGGCGGGCGCAGTGCCATTCACGAGGCCGGTGCCGGTCGCCCGACGCGTCAGTCCGTCGCGAGGCGCGCGTACATCGCGAAATCGCCGGGCACGCCGCGCACCATCCGGTACGCACGCAGCAAGCCTTCGTAGCGGTAGCCGCATTTCTGCAGCACGCGTAGCGACGCGGCGTTGCTGGCCAGCACGACGCCCTGGACGCGCCTGAAGCCGTCGGCGAACGCCCATGCGGTCACACTCGCGCACAGCGCGCTGGCGATGCCGCGCCCCCAGTACGACGGCGCGAGATCGTACGCGATTTCGGCCGAGCGATTCGCGGTGGACACCGTATGCAGCCCGATCGTGCCGGCGAGCGCGCCGGACGCATCGTCGACGATCGCGAGACGGCGGATCGAATCCGGCTGCGCCGATTCGATCGCGTCGAACAGCGGCAGCAGGTCATCGCGCGAGCGCAGGTTCCAGCTCGTGTGACGGACGACGTCGGGCACCGACAGGTACGCGTACCACGCATCGAGATCGGTACGCTCGAGCTGGCGCAGCGACAGGCCGGGAAAGCCGCAGCGTGGCGGCGCGTCGATTCTCATCGTTCACGCCGAGCGGCGGCGAACGGCAACGGCGACATGCGGTCCATGGCGGCGGGTTCCTCGAAAGGCGGTGCTCGATTATCCGGCGCTGGTTCCTCGGTTGTACAGCGGTGCTATCCAAAGATGGCGGCCGGCTTCAGCGCATGGCCGCATGCGCGCCGCAGCGCCGGTTGCATCGTCAGCGGCATCGGCAAGTCGCCGTGCACTGCGTCATTTCCCATCCTTCACGACCTTCGCGACGCGGCGGCATGCACCATGCCCGCCGCGACGCACGATGCCGCACGCGACAATATTTTTTTCTTTCATCTAAATTTCTATTTGTAATCATTCAATCGATTCCGCGTGCGATAAAACCGCTGCGCGAAAATCAGAAAAAATGACATGCACGCATCGAATTATTCGGAATAAAGTGCCGAAAAATCAGGCCTGCACAATGCGGGCGCGACACATCGTAGCGTAGCGGCACGCCCAGCGTTGACGAGCAAAGCGCGCGACATCAGCATAACGTAAAGCCGCAAAATAATTCTCGGCACAATTTGATGGAATTTTTCAGAAATCACCAATGTTTCATCTGCGCCGAATTACAGTATCAACAAACAATCGTCCGGGAGCCTCAGTCATGTCAGTGAAACGAATCGGCGCGGTATTGCTTGCGGCATGCATGATGCTCACGGCACCGCTCGCCCACGCGCAGACGCAATACTCGACGGACTGGCTCGCCAACACGTTCGGCACGCTCGCCGCGCACGTGGGCAACGGCGCGCGCTCGCTGTGGGTCGCGCCCGAAGGCGTGATCTATACGTCGTCGCGCTGGGACGAGAACGCCGGCGGCGTCGCGATCTACCAGAACGGGCAGACGCTCGGCACGATCGGCATCCATGACGAGTTCCAGGGCGGCGCGATCACCGGCAACGCGAATTCGCTGTTCGTCGCGCTCGGCTACAACCGCACGTTCGGCAGCGGCTCGGTGGGGCGCTACAACCGCAGCACGAACCAGCGCGACCTGCGCATCCCGGTCAGCACGTGGACGGGCATCCAGTACGCCGACGTGATCACCGGCCTCGCGACGGGCGGCAACCTGCTGTACGCGAGCGACTTCTACGGCAACCGCGTGCGCGTGTACACGACGGACGGCGTGTGGCAGCGCGACATCGCGGTGTCGGGGCCGGGCGCGCTCGCGCTCGACGCGGCCGGCAACCTGTGGGTCGCGCGCAAGAGCGCCGGCGTGGTCGCGCAGTTCAGCCCGAGCGGCGCCGCGCTGGGCACGATCCAGATGGCGGCCCGCGCGCGGCCGGCTTCGCTTTATTTCGATGCGCCGAGCGGGCAGTTGCTGGTGGGCGACGAAGGCCCGGACATGAACATCAAGATCTACGCGCTCGCGGGCCAGCCCGCGCAGGTCGGCACGTTCGGCGTGCAGGGCGGCTATCTCGACACGACGACGGGCATCAAGGGGCAGGTCGGCGACAAGCGCTTCACGCGCATCGCGGGCATCGGCAAGGACGCGGCCGGCAACCTGTACGTGCTGAACAACACGTGGGGCGGCGGCTGGGATCTCGGCCGCAACGGCAGCACCGACCTCCATTCGTACAGCCCGACCGGCCTCTTGCAATGGAAGTTGCAGGCGCTGAACTTCGAGGCAGCCGCGGCGCCCGATCCGCTCACCGACGGCGCGTTCTTCTACAGCGGCAACACCGTGTATACCGGCACCGCGGGCGGCACGTTCGTCGCGAACACGATCGATCCGTTCACCTATCCGAAGGATCCGCGCCTCGACATGAACGACTATCAGCGCGGCCAGCATTTCGGTCAGCTCGCGCGGGTGAACGGCACGCGGATGCTCGTCGCGACCGGGCAGAACCCCGGCAACTACAACATCTATCACTTCAACGCGGCGAACGGCTACATCGCGATTCCAGACGGTTCGATCCCCGGCAAGCCATTCAATACGAGCCTGCAGGCGACCGCCGGTTTCATGCTCGACGACAACGGCGACGTCTGGGCCGGCCTCGATCGCACTAATACGATCTCGCACTATCCGATGACGGGCCTCGACGCGACCGGCAAGCCGTCATGGGGCAAGCCGGTGCAGATTCCGATTCCGCGCACGGTGCTGCCGCTCACGCGGATCATCTATCAGGCCGACAGCGACACGATGATCCTCGCGCAGGGCATCGCGGGCACCTGGGACTGGACGGCGATGAACGGGCACATCGAGGTCTATCGCGGCTGGAAAGCCGGCAATACGACCACGCCGAACGTCGCGATCGACCTGACCAGCGCGAACCCGAAGTCGATCGCGGCGGCCGGCCATTACCTGTTCGTCGGCTACGTGCACACGGTGCCGAACGTCGACGTGTTCGATCTGAACACCGGCAGCCTCGTCACCACGCTGACGAACTCGAACACGGCGGCGATGGATGTCGGCAACGACGTCGACTCGATGTACGGAATTCGCGCGTATCTGCGCTCGACGGGCGAGTACGTGATCACGAAGGACAATTACAACGGTTCGAGTCTCGTCGTGTATCGCTGGCGGCCGTGACGCGCGTGTGGCGCGCGGCCGCCGCGCATCAGAACGACACCGTGGTCGTCAGCGTGACGAGCCGCGGCTCGCCGACCGCCACGATCAGGTTGCTGTTGCTCGACGGGTAGTAGGTCTTGTCGAGCAGGTTCTTCACGTTCAGCTGGATGCGCGTTGGGAACTTGCCGACCATCGTTTCATACGCGGCGAACGCATCGACCGTCACGTAGCCGGGCAGCGTGAAGCTGTTCGCGGTGTCGCCGGGCCGCGCGCCGACCAGCCGCGCGCCGCCGCCGAAGCGCCAGCGTCCGGGCAGATTCGCGATCGCCGTGTCGTACACCGCGAACAGGCTGCCGGTGTGGCGCGCGACGTTGACGAGCGGCGTGTCGCTGTCGCGATCGTTCGCGTTCGTGTAGGCATAGCTGCCGATCAGGCTCAGGTGCCGCGTGAGCTGCCCGGCGACGTCGAGCTCGATCCCGCGCGAGCGCGCGGTGCCGATCGTCGACGTGAGGTCGCCGACGGTGACCGCGACGTTGCGCTTGTCGATCTGGTAAGCGGCGAGCGTGCCGCTGATCGCGGGCGTCATGCTGAACTTCAGCCCGGCCTCCAGCACGCGGCCGAACTCCGGCGCGAGCGGCGCGGCGACGTTCGACGCGACGTTCGGCTTGAACGAGCGGCTCACGTTCGCGTACGCGGTCAGCGACGGCGTGAGCGCATACGCGAGCCCGAACTGCGGCAGCCACACGTTGCCGTGCGAGCGGTCGGCGAACACGAACGGCCGGCCCATTCCCGATTCCTGCTGCCAGTCCTCCCAGCGCAGCCCCGCCGACGCGGTGAGCCGCTCGGTGAGCTTCACCGTGTCCTGCACGATCATCGAATACGCGTGGACTTTCGACAGCGAATCGCTCTGCTTCGCGCTGACCGTGCCGCCCGGCGCGAGCAGGCCGTACACGGGATCGTAGAGATCGAAGCCCTTGGTCGCCGTGCCGCGGATCGTGTCGCCGCGGAAGCTGCGCTGCAGTTCGTATTCGCCGCCGATGTACAGCGCATGGTGCATCCCGGCGAGCGTCAGGTTGCCGAGCAGGCCGAGCGTCGCGATCTGGTCGGCGTCGTTGCGGCCGAGGTTCGCGTCGGACGAGCGCGTCAGCGCGCCGGTCTTGCTGTTGAACGCAGCCGCGCGCGTGAGGTACTGATCGTAGCGATCGCGGCCCCAGCCGTAGGTCGCGCGGACACGCCACGCGTCGGAGAAGCGATGCTCGATGCGCGCGCGCAGCGTTTCCTGGATGCCGGCGCTCTGCGACCACGCCTCCTCGTAGCGGCGGTAGCGCAGCGCATCGTCGGGGCGGCCGTTGACGAGCACGGTGCCGCGGTCGAACGGCGTCGTGTAGTCGACGTATTGATAGGCGACGTCGATCGACGTGTTCGCGTCGTGCCACGACAGCGCGGGCGCGATCAGCGCATCGCGCTCGCGGCCGAAGCTGCGCCAGTAGCGGCTCGTGTCGTATTCGCCGGTGAGGCGGAACGCGAGCGTGCCGCCGGCGACCTGCCCCGGCTTGCCGAGCGGGCCGGTGAGGTCGAACTGCGCGCTGCTGCCGCCATGGCTCGTGCGCGATGCCGAGATCGAGCCGCCGAATTCGGCCTCCGGCTTGCGCGTGACGAGATTGATCACGCCGCCCGGGTCCTGCATCCCGTACAGCAGCGAAGCCGGGCCCTTCAGCACTTCGACGCGATCGATCGTCGCGAGATAGCTGTGCAGCACCGGCGTACGGACGCCGTCGACGAGCACCGAGCCGTCGTTGTTCGAACCGAAACCGCGCTTGATGAACGCATCGCGCGTGCCGCCGAGCGTGTTGGTCTGCGTGATGCCGCTGACGTTGCCGAGCACGTCGTCGAGCGAGTTCGCGTGCTGGTCCTCCATCACGGCGCTGCTGACGACGGCGATCGATTGCGGAATGTCCTTGAGCGCGCGATCGTCGCCGCCCGCGATGCTGCTGGTGCGCGGCTGGTAGCCGACGGTCGGATCGGCGACCGCCGACGCGCTGATGCTGATCGCCGGCAGTTCGCGCTCGGCCGCGGGCGGCGCGGCGGGCGACGCCGCGTCGGCCGCCGAGGCCGCCGAGGCAGGCGCGGCACGCTGGGCCTGCGCGTGTGCGCCGCCGGCGACGCAAAGGGTGATCAGGGCAGGCAGGCCCGCGCGCCACGGACGCAAAGCCCGCGCGCGGCGGAGCGGTCGACGAAATGACATGAATCGTTCAATGACGGAGTGCTGAGGAAAGAGCCGCAGCGTCCGAATGCGTCACCGCGGCAGGATGCGCATGATATATGTAATGAGAATCGTTTTCAATTGTAAATGTGGGACGGCGCACGTCGAAGCCGTCGCGGCCGCGGCTCGCGAAGTGACCGCCGTGTGGGTGACACGTCGATCGTCTGCTGCATCGGGAACGGCGGCCTATGGCCGCCCGCGTGCCGCGTCTACAGGTCGAGCACGAGCAGGTCGCTGCGGGCACGCGAACAGCAGGGCATGAACTGGTCGCCGGCGGCCTGTTCCGCTTCCGTCAGATACGAATCGCGATGGTCGGGCTCGCCTTCGAGCACGCGCGTCACGCAGGTGCCGCATACGCCCTGCTCGCACGAGGTCAGCACGTCGATGCCGTGGGCCGCGAGCGCGGCGACGACCGTGCAATCCGCCGGCACGTCGACAACCTTGCCGCTGCTCGCGAGCCGGACCTGGAACGCGCGCTCCGCACCCGACGCGACGACCGCGCCGCCGAAGAACTCGTAGTGCAGCCGCGCGTCGGGCCAGCCGCGGGCGCGTGCGGCGTCCAGCACCGCGTCCATGAAGCCGCGCGGGCCGCAGACGTACAGGTGCGTGCCGGCAGGCGCCGCGTCGAGCGCGGCGGGGAGATCGAAGCGCTGCGCGGCGTCGCCGTCGTCGACGTGCAGGCGCGTGCGGTCGCGGAACGCGGCGGTATTGATCTGCTCGACGAAGGCCATGCGCTCGAGCGAGCGCGCGCAGTAATGCAGGTCGAACGACTCGCCGGCCGCGGACAACTGTTCGGCCATGCTGAGCATCGGCGTGACGCCGATGCCGCCGGCGAGCAGCAGATGGTGCGAGGCGTCGCGCGCGAGAGGGAACTGATTGCGCGGCATGCCGATGCGCAGCGTGTCGCCCTGCCTGACCTCATCGTGAATCGCACGTGAGCCGCCGCGGCCGTCGGCGTCGCGCAGCACCGCTATCCGATAGCGATCGCCGTGGCGCGGGTCGTTGCACAGCGAATACTGGCGCACGAGGCCGCCCGGCAGATGGACGTCGATATGGGCGCCGGCGTCGAAGCGCGGCAGCGGCGAACCGTCGTCGGCGACGAATTCGAAGCCGCAGATGTCGCGCGCTTCCTGCCACTTGCGGGCGACCCGGACGGTCAGCGTCGGCGCGCTCACGACGCCGCCTCGATCCGCACGACCGCACCCGCGGCCGACGGCGCGCCGGCCGCCTCCTCGGCGGCGAGCAACCGGTCGATCACCTTGCGCGACAGCACGCCGCCCGCGTCGATATTGAGCTTCAGCAGCTTGCGCTCGGGCCATTGCTCGAGATTGCGCTGCTGGCGCTCGAGCATCTCGAGATCCTCGGCGAAGATCTTGCCCTGGCCTTCGCGGATCGTCGCGGTCAGCGCATCGTCGTCGGGCCGGAAGTTGCGCGCCATTCCCCAGAAATACCAGATCGAACCGTCGGTTTCCGGCGTGATGAAGTCGACGACGATCGACGACGCCTTGTGCTCCGCCGGCGCGTCGTAGCCGCCGTGGCCCGCATGCGCGACGCCCACTTCGATCATCACGTGGCTCGGTGGCGTGAAGCGGCAGATCTGCCAGCGGTCGACCGGCACGTCGTCGGCGAGCCCGTTGCCGCGCAGCGCCATCTGCCAGAACGGCGGCGGCATCACGTTGTGCATGAAGCGGCTCGTGACGACTTCGTCGCCGTGGCTGGTGGTCTTCGGCGGTGCTTCGTCGATTTCCTTCTGGCCGATGCTCGTCGCGTGCACGTAGGTCTCGTGCGTGAGGTCCATCAGGTTGTCGATCATCAGCCGGTAGTCGCAACGGATGTGATACAGGCCGCCGCCGTGCGCCCACGCCGGATCGTCGGCCCACGTCAGCGCGGGCAGGGCGGCCGGATCGGCGCGGGACGCATCGCCCGGCCACACCCACACGAAGCCGTAACGCTCGACCACCGGAAAGCTGCGGATCGCCGGAAAGCCGCCGACGCGCTGGCCGGGCATCGCCGCCGTCTTGCCGTTGCAGCCCATCTCCAGCCCGTGATAGCCGCAGACGAGCACGCCGTCGCGCACGAAGCCGAGCGACAGCGGCGCGCCGCGGTGCGGGCAGAAATCCTCGAGCGCGGCGACGCGGCCGTCCGCCGCGCGATAGAACACCATCGATTCGTTGCAGATTTTGCGGCCGAGCGGCTTGCCGTCGATTTCATCGGGCGTGCATGCCACGTACCAAGCGTTCTTGAGAAACACGTTCGTCGTCTCCTTCGGGGCGGTGCCGGTGGTCGGCACTTCTTCATTCCGTGTACTGAATGAGATTCAGTGTACTTATCGAAATGGGCGACGACAAGGCGGGCGGTATACTGGTTTTCCCGGCCAATGGCGCGACGCCGCGCGATGCCGCTGGCGCGCGCGACCGCGTGCGCCGCCTTATGTGACCGACTCATCCATGGAAAAAACGAATCCCGCCAGCGCGCCGGCTTTCCCGTTCGATCTGTACGACGAACCGGGACACCTGATCCGGCGTGCGCACCAGATCGCGGTGGCGATGTTCTACGAGAAGCTGGGGCGCGACGTCACGCCGGTGCAGTACGCGGTGCTGAGGATGCTCCAGGAAAGCCCCGGGCTCGACCAGGTGACGCTGGCGCAGCGCGTCGCGCTCGACACGTCGACGACCGCCGATCTGGCGGCGCGCCTCGAAGCGAAAGGGTTGATCGTGCGCGAAGTGCTGCCGCGGCGGCAGCGGCGCCTGCTGTTGACGCCGGCGGGCGTCGAACTGCTCACGCATCTGATTCCGTCGGTGCAGGCGTTGCGCGCGGGCCTGTTCGACGGGATGGGCGAAGACGACTCACGCGAACTGGTGCGGCTGTTGCGCAAGTTCGTCCATTTGAACAACGAGCAAAGCCGCGCGCCGTTGCGGGCCGCGGACGCGTCGTAGCGGCAGCGAGGCGCCATCGCGCCACGCGCGTCGAGCTACGGATCACGGCGGCACAACTTCGCCGCCCGCATCATGCCTCCGGCGCGTGTCCTTCCAGCCGGCGCATCGCTTCGGCCACCTCGTTCCTGAAGCGCACCAGCGCCGCCTGCTCCGGCGCGGGCGGCTGCACGGCCGCCCACAGCATGTCGATCAGCTGCGTGGCCGTCGTTTCCGTGTCGAGCTTGCGGTGCCCGAGGATCGCGTCCCACAGCACGTGCTCGATCGGCCCGAACACCATCGAGCGCAGCAGGCTCAGCGGCATGTCGCCGCGCACCTGGCCGGCCGCCTGGCCGCGCGCCAGCACATCCATCAGCGGCGCCGTGTAGCGGCGCTGCAGCGCGGTCAGCTCGTCGCTCAGCGCATGCTGCTTCGCGCGGCCTTCCGACAGCACCAGCGCACACAGCCCCGTGCCGTTCACCAGCATCAGCCGCAGGTGCGTGCGCACGATGAACGCGAACTGCTGCTGCACCGACGCGTCCTGCGGCATGCCGAGTTCGAACGCGGCGATGATCTCGTCGTACCAGTCGGCGATCACGCGCGCGCACAGCTCGCGCTTGCCGCGGAAATAGCTGAACACCGTCGCCTCCGACACGCCGACGCGCTGCGCGATCTCGGCAGCCGTCGCATGCTCGTAGCCCTTTTCGGCGAACACCTCGCGCCCGGCGCGCAGGATGTCCTGCACGCGCTGCTGGGACTTGCGCCCGGCGGGGGCGCGCGACGGCTCGGCGCGCTCGGCTTTGGCGGTGGCGGTCATGGTGTCGGGGCGGGCGTCTGTCATGCCCGCAATGATATCTGAGTGTCACTCAAAAAACTATTGACGCCAAACCGGACGACGCGCGAAACTGTGCGAAATATACGCTGCATTGGCTTAATGAATCGACGCATTGATCCGATTTGAGCGAAACTCAGAAATCGGCGCATGCGCAACTTTCTGGAGACGGAGGAGACATGATCAACCTGCCTGGCGTGCAATTCATGCTCGGTGAAGACATCGAGATGCTGCGCGACGCCGTCGCGACGTTCGCGGCGAAGGAAATCACGCCGCGCGCGGCGGAGGTCGACCGCACCGACCAGTTTCCGATGGATCTGTGGAAGAAGTTCGGCGATCTCGGCGTGCTCGGCATGACCGTCTCCGAGGAATACGGCGGCGCGAACATGGGCTACACGGCGCACATGGTCGCGATGGAGGAGATCTCGCGCGCCTCGGCGTCGATCGGCCTGTCGTACGGCGCGCACTCGAACCTGTGCGTGAACCAGATCCACCGCAACGGCAGCGACGCGCAAAAGCGCAAGTACTTGCCGAAGCTCGTGTCGGGCGAACACATCGGCGCGCTCGCGATGAGCGAGCCGAACGCCGGCTCCGACGTCGTCAGCATGAAGCTGCGCGCGGACAAGCATGGCGACCGCTACGTGCTCAACGGCACGAAGATGTGGATCACCAACGGCCCCGACTGCGACACGCTGGTGGTCTACGCGAAGACGGACGTCGACGCCGGCTCGCGCGGCATCACCGCGTTCATCGTCGAGAAGGGGATGAAGGGCTTCTCGGTCGCGCAAAAGCTCGACAAGCTCGGCATGCGCGGCTCGCACACGGGCGAGCTGGTGTTCCAGGACGTCGAAGTGCCGGAGGAGAACATCCTCGGCCAGCTCAACGGCGGCGTGAAGGTGCTGATGAGCGGCCTCGACTACGAGCGCGCGGTGCTGTCGGGCGGCCCGACGGGCATCATGGCCGCGTGTCTCGACGCGGTGGTCCCGTATATCCACGACCGCAAGCAGTTCGGCCAGTCAATCGGCGAATTCCAGCTGATCCAGGGCAAGGTCGCCGACATGTACACGACGTTCCAGGCGTGCCGCGCGTATCTGTACGCGGTCGGCCGCCATCTCGACTCGGCCGGCAGCGACCACCTGCGCCAGGTGCGCAAGGACTGTGCGGGCGTGATCCTGTACACGGCCGAGAAGGCCACCTGGATGGCCGGCGAGGCGATCCAGATCCTCGGCGGCAACGGCTACATCAACGAATATCCGGTCGGCCGGCTGTGGCGCGATGCGAAGCTGTACGAGATCGGCGCCGGCACCAGCGAGATCCGCCGCATGCTGATCGGCCGCGAGCTGTTCGCGGAAACGATGTAACGCCCCACGTCACGCGAACGGAGCCTCGCCGATGCCGATCATCGAATCGAAACTGAACCCGCGCTCGGAAGACTTCCGCGCGAACGCCGCGGCGCTGGAGGCCGTCGTCGCCGATCTGCGCGCGAAGATCGAACAGCTCGCGCAAGGCGGCGGCCAGGCCGCGCGCGACAAGCACCTCGCGCGCGGCAAACTGCTGCCGCGCGACCGGATCGCCCAGCTGCTCGACCCCGGTGCGCCGTTCCTCGAGCTGTCGCAGCTCGCCGCGAACGGGATGTACAACGACGACGCGCCGGGCGCGGGCCTGATCACCGGGATCGGCCGCATCGCCGGCCGCGAATGCGTGATCGTGTGCAACGACGCGACGGTCAAGGGCGGCACCTACTACCCGATGACCGTGAAGAAGCATCTGCGCGCGCAGGAAATCGCCGCGGAAAACCGCCTGCCGTGCGTGTACCTCGTCGATTCGGGCGGCGCGAACCTGCCGAATCAGGACGACGTGTTTCCCGATCGCGACCACTTCGGCCGGATCTTCTACAACCAGGCGACGATGTCGGCCGCGGGCATCGCGCAGATCGCGGTCGTGATGGGCTCGTGCACGGCCGGCGGCGCGTATGTGCCGGCGATGAGCGACGAGTCGATCATCGTGAAGAACCAGGGGACGATTTTCCTCGGCGGACCGCCGCTCGTGAAGGCCGCGACCGGCGAGGAAGTGAGCGCCGAGGATCTCGGCGGCGGCGACGTGCACACGCGGCTGTCGGGCGTGGTCGACCACCTCGCGCAGAACGACGCGCACGCGCTGTCGATCGCCCGCAGCATCGTCAGCCATCTCGCGCCGAGGATCGCCGCGCCGGTCGCGCTGCGCGAGCCGAAGCCGCCGCGCTACGACGCGCGCAGCCTGTACGGCGCGATTCCGGTCGATACGCGCAAGCCGTTCGACGTGCGCGAGGTGATCGCGCGGATCGTCGACGATTCGGAATTCGATGAATTCAAGGCGCGCTTCGGCACGACGCTCGTCACGGGCTTCGCGCACATCTGGGGCCATCCGGTCGGGATCGTCGCGAACAACGGCATCCTGTTCTCCGAATCGGCCGTGAAGGGCGCGCATTTCATCGAGCTGTGCTGCCAGCGCAAGATCCCGCTCGTGTTCCTGCAGAACATCACCGGCTTCATGGTCGGCCGCAAGTACGAGAACGAAGGCATCGCGCGCCACGGCGCGAAGATGGTGACGGCCGTGTCGAACGCGAAGGTGCCGAAGTTCACGGTGATCATCGGCGGCTCGTTCGGCGCGGGCAACTACGGAATGTGCGGCCGCGCGTTCGGCGCGCGCTTCCTGTGGATGTGGCCGAACGCGCGTATCTCGGTGATGGGCGGCGAGCAGGCGGCCTCGGTGCTCGCCACCGTGCGTCGCGACGGGATCGAGGCGAAGGGCGGCACGTGGTCGGCCGACGAAGAGGAAGCGTTCAAGCAGCCGATCCGCGATCAATACGAGCGCCAGGGCCATCCGTACTACGCGAGCGCGCGGCTGTGGGACGACGGCGTGATCGATCCGGCGCAGACGCGCGACGTGCTCGGGCTCGGCCTCGCCGCGTCGATGAATGCGCCGATCGACGAGACGCGCTTCGGCGTGTTCCGCATGTGACGGCGCGGAGGACTCACCGATGCGATACGAAACGATCAAGGTAAGCGAGGCCGGCCGCGTGGCGACCGTCACGCTCGCGCGGCCGGACGTGCGCAACGCGTTCAACGAGACGACGATCGCCGAGCTGACCACCGCGTTCGAATGGCTCGACGCGCATGCGGGCGTGCGGGCGGTCGTGCTCGCCGCCGAAGGCGCGGCGTTCTGCGCGGGCGCGGACCTGAACTGGATGAAGAAGATGGCCGGTTACTCGGATGCCGAGAACCGCGCCGACGCGCGCAAGCTCGCGCGCATGCTCGAGGCGATCCACGGCTGCAGCAAGCCGGTGATCGCGCGCGTGCACGGCGACGCGTACGCGGGCGGCGTGGGCCTCGTCGCGGCGGCCGACATCGCGATCGCGGCCGACGGCGTGAAGTTCTGCCTGTCGGAAGCGCGGCTCGGGCTGATCCCCGCGACGATCGCGCCGTACGTGGTGCGCGCGATGGGCGAGCGGGCGGCGCGCCGCTACTTCACGACGGCCGAAGTGTTCGACGGCGCGCGCGCCGCGTCGCTCGGCTTCGTTCACGACACGGTGCCGGCCGCGGCGCTCGACGACACGGTCGCGAAGCTGGCCGCGACGCTCGTCGCGAACGGCCCCGACGCGGTGCGGGCCTGCAAGCGGCTCGTTGCCGACGTGGCCGGCCGGCCGCTCGATGCGACGCTCATCGAGCAGACCGCCGACTGGATCGCGCGCACCCGCGCCGGCGCGGAAGCGCGCGAAGGGATCGCGTCCTTCCTCGAAAAACGCACGCCTTCGTGGCGTGACTGACGGCGTGCCCATCACTTTCCGGACGACATCGAAGCCATGTTCGACAAGATTCTGATCGCCAATCGCGGCGAAATCGCCTGCCGCGTCGCCGCGACGTGCAAACGTCTCGGGATTGCGAGCGTCGCCGTCTATTCCGACGCGGACGCGAACGCGAAGCACGTCGCCGCCTGCGACGAAGCCGTGCACATCGGCGGCTCGGCGGCCGCGGACAGCTACCTGCGCATCGAGCGCATCATCGACGCCGCGCGCGCCACCGGCGCGCAGGCCATCCACCCCGGCTACGGCTTCCTGTCCGAGAACGAGGATTTCGCGCAGGCGTGTCACGCGGCCGGCATCGCGTTCATCGGGCCGCCGGTCGACGCGATCGCCGCGATGGGCTCGAAGGCGGCCGCGAAGGCGCTGATGCACGCGGCGGCGGTGCCGCTCGTGCCCGGCTATCACGGCGACGACCAGACGCCGGCCCATCTGCATCGCGAAGCCGACCGGATCGGCTACCCGGTGCTGCTGAAGGCGAGCGCGGGCGGCGGCGGCAAGGGGATGCGCGTGGTCGAGCGCTCGGAGGACTTTCCGGCGGCGCTCGCGTCGTGCCAGCGCGAGGCCGCGAGCAGCTTCGGCAACGATCGCGTGCTGATCGAGAAGTACCTGACGCGGCCGCGTCACGTCGAAGTGCAGGTGTTCGGCGACACGCACGGCAACACCGTGTACCTGTTCGATCGCGACTGCTCGGTGCAGCGTCGTCACCAGAAGGTGCTCGAGGAAGCGCCGGCGCCCGGCCTGCACGACGACGTGCGGCAGGCGATGGGCGAAGCGGCGGTCGCGGCGGCGCGCGCGGTCGGCTACGTCGGCGCGGGCACCGTCGAATTCATCATGACGGGCGACGCGTTCTATTTCATGGAAATGAACACGCGGCTGCAGGTCGAGCATCCGGTGACCGAGATGGTCACGGGGCTCGATCTCGTCGAATGGCAGCTGCGCGTCGCCGCGGGCGAGCCGCTGCCGTTGCAGCAGCACGAGCTGCGCGTGCAGGGCCATGCGATCGAGGCGCGCCTCTATGCGGAGAATCCGGCGCGCGGCTTCCTGCCGTCCACCGGCACGCTCAGGCATTTGCGGCTGCCGGACGGCGTCGAGTTCGCGATCGGCGCGCCGGTGCGCGTCGACAGCGGCGTGCGCGAAGGCGATGCGATCACGCCGTTCTACGATCCGATGATCGCGAAGCTGATCGTGCACGGCGCGGATCGTGCGGAAGCGCTCGGCCGGATGCTGCGCGCGCTGCGCGCGTGCGAAGTGGTCGGGCTGCACACCAACACGGCGTTTCTGCAGCGGATCGTCGCGTGCGAGCCGTTCACGATGCCCGATCTCGACACGGGCCTGATCGAGCGCAATCACGACGCGCTGTTCGCGCCGCGCAAGCCGCCGCGCGCGGCGCTCGCGCTGGCGTGCGCGGCGCTGTTCGCGCGCGAGCGCGACGCGGCCGCGCATGCGGGCCGCTCGCCGTGGTGCGCGCTGCCGGATTGGCGTCTGAACGCCGGCTATCGCCGCACGCTCGAATGGCATGAGCCGGAGCGCGAAGTGGACCTGACGGTCGCGTACGACGACGACGGCGGCCGTGCGTGCCTCGCGATCGGCGACGCCGCCGCACAGCCGTTCGAGTGGACGCGCGGCGCGACGCCGCTCGACTTCGACGTGACGCTCGGCGGCGTGCGCAGCAGCGGGCGCGTCTATGCCGACGGCGATACGTTCCACGTGTTCACGCAGGGCGCGGCCGAGACGTTCGAATGGCGCAACCTGCTCGCGCATGCGGGCGATGCCGAGCACGGCGGCGGCCGCCTGACCGCGCCGATGCCCGGCAAGGTGATCGCGGTGCTGGTCGAGCCGGGCCAGAAGGTCGAGGCCGGCACGCCGCTGATCGTGATGGAAGCGATGAAGATGGAGCACACGATCGGCGCGCCGGGGCCGGGTGTCGTCGCCGAAGTGCTGTACGGCGTTGGCGATCAGGTCGCCGATGGCGCGCAACTGCTGATGATGGCGGAAGGCTGACGCAGGCAGCGGCCGAGCGTCGGCCGGCGCGGCCGGGCGAGACGCCGGCTGCCGTCGCAGCGGCAGCGGCAGCGGCAAGCAGCAGGTTGATCTGCGTTGGCAACGCGTGAAAAGCGTGCGCGCGGGCTCTGGTTCGAGTGGCCGGGCGCCCGCGCGGCGCATGACGATCCATGACAGTCGGGCGGCGCACGCTGCGCTAGACTGGCGGATAGTTCGCGCGGCTGCCGGCCGCGCTACACTGCGTCCAGTCCATCTCTCCTCCCGCCCACGATGAAGTCTCCTGTCCTGAACGGCCTGCGTATCGGTATCACGATCGGCCTGCGCACCGCCGACGAAAGCATGTGGATCAACGGCATCAAGCAGAACGCACTGTTTCTCGCGAAGCTGCTGATGGCGTCGCCGCACGGCTACCGCGTGACGCTGGTCAACACGACCGACGTGCCGTTGACCGACGCGCTGCCGTGGGATCGCACCGTGTACGACACGCGCGCGTTCGCCGACATGAAGGATGCGCTCGACGTGGTGATCGAGCTGGGCGGCCAGATCGACGGCGCGCAGACGGCCTACCTGAAGGCGCGCGGCGCGAAGCTCGTCAGCTACTGCTGCGGCGTCGAGTACATCAACGCGATGGAGTCGATGCTGTTCGGCCGCCGGATGTGGGATTCGCTGTTCATCAACCGCGGCTACGACGAGGTGTGGGCGATTCCGCAGATCGCGCCGTCGTCGCTGCCGTTCCTGCAGTCGCTGCGCCGCTGTCCGGGGCGCGTGGTGCCGTTCGTGTGGGACCCGATGTTCGTCACCGAGCGTGCGGCCGTGCTGCCCGGGCACGGCGAATACCGGCCGCGCACCGAGCCCGGCAAGCGGCTCACGGTGATGGAGCCGAACCACGACGTCGTGAAGTTCTGCGTGTATCCGATGCTGATCATCGACGAAGCGTATCGGCGCGACCCCGACGCGATCTGCTTCACGCACGTGACGAACGCCGACCGGCTTGCGCACGACAGCCCCGAGTTCGTGATGCTGATGAACTACCTGGACATCGTGCGCGCGGGCAAGGCGAGCTTCGTCGGGCGCTTCGAGACGCCGCTGTTCCTCGCCGACATGACCGACGTCGTCGTGTCGCATCAATGGTCGAACCCGCTCAACTACTTCTATTTCGACGTGTGCTGGCAGGGCTATCCGCTCGTGCACAACGCCAGCCTCGCGCCCGATCTCGGCTACTACTATCCGGACAACGACGTGCAGAAGGGCGCGGATGCGCTGCTGCACGCGCTGCATACGCACGACGACGACTGGGAAGGCTACACGCGGCGTCAGCGCGAGATCCTGCGCCGCTACACGTCGGCGAACCCGGCGCTGGTCGCCGAATACGACGCGCTGTTCGCGAATCTGATCGGCGCGACGCTCGCGTGACGGGCAACGCGATTCCCGGATTCAGGTCCGAGACAATCGCTGGCGACGCGATAAAAAAAGAAACCGTCGAAACGGGGAGATTCGACGGTTTGAAGGCACGAAAATCGACGGCTCCGAGGGGGAAGTCCGTCAGAAATAATTTTATAGGTTAACTGGTCTGAAAGATTGTTAAACATCTTTCGGCAGATAATCGTAAGATTATTTGAAGATCAATTGTCTATTTGATTTTTCAAAATTGCGCTTTGTGAGTTATCAATCTCGCTTGCGGCAGCGGCATTCGATCCGGCCGCGACCGGACACTTAATATTTGCTATTGATTGTTCTGCCGCGTGGCGCGACGGCGTTGCGTTTCGGCAGATTCGGCGGATTCGGCCGCCAATATCGAAAATACATAATCGTCACATCAAATTAATAACGTTCAGGCGTTTTCGAACAAATCGAACCATGCTGAGTGTCGGCGGATGAGAGGCGCCGGCGGCCGAACCCGATTGTTTCCGAATCGGCGGGTTATGTGACCTGCCGCACCGTCAATGAATCGGGTGCGTGGTGTATTAATGGTATTTGAATATCCTTGACAATGCCGTGTTTGACGGCGCGCCGGCATGAAACGTACGCTGTCGGAAAAGATGAAAACCTGAGGATGGGCCGGGTAAGCGGTGGCACGTGTCGTGGTCGGCATCTGCCATATGTTTCGTGAGCGCGGGCCGTCCATCGGCGGCTCGCCATTTGCCGGAGCGCCGGATGAATGCGGTCGAACCTCGCCTGGAGGCTAACAGGGAACGGAATCGGGACGATATCGAGTGCGTGTTCGGCGCGTCGGACGATCACCCGGATTCCGCGTCGGTACGCAGTTTCGTCGAAAGCCGGCTCGGGTTCGCGCGCGAGCCCGTATGCCGGGCCGATCTGTCCGGCGGCGTTCTGTATCACGAATGCCTCGCGCGGTTGCGCTGGGGCGCGGGCGAGAGTTTGGCGCCAGGCGCATTTCTGCCGCGCCTCGAGGCGCTCGGCCTGATGCGCTGGTTCGACCGGCTCGTGGTCGGCCGGACGATCGATGCGCTGCGTGCCGATCCGAATGCCGTATACGGCTGCAACATCGCGGCGGCGAGTGCGGTGCTCGACAGCGCGTGGCTAGCGATCTTCCGGCGCCTCGAACGTGAGCCGTCGGTTGCAGCGCGGCTGGTCGTCGAGATCACGGAGACGGAGCCGCTGAACCCCGTTGCCGGGCGCGCGTTCGTGCATCGGTTCCGCCAGGCCGGCTGCCGCGTCGCGATCGACGATTTCGGCGTCGGCTACAGTGCGCTGAACAATCTGGTGGTCGGCAATCCGGACATCGTGAAGCTCGACCGGTCGGTGCTATCGCTGATCAAGCGCAATGCGATCGGGCGCTACCAGTTTCGCCGGCTCATTGCGTTCGCGCACGAGAATGCGCGACACGTCGTCGTCGAAGGCGTCGAGAACGAACTCGACCGGGAGATTCTGGTGGATTCCGGCGTCGCGTGGGCGCAGGGCATCCGCTTCTCGTGGCGGTCGCCGGCCGCCGCGTGACAGCGTGGCAGCACGCGTCGGTACGGTATCGGACAATGGCGGATCGCAAAGGAGCGAGAGCATGGCGGTGACGAAGCTGAAGACCGGACACGGGGTGCACGAGCGGCGCGATGGCGCAGGCGCGCTGGTCGCGCTCGCCGAGCTGGCCGACATGCTGCGGGAGTTCAATGCCGAAGCCCGCGAGGCAGCCGATGCGGCCGTCGACATCGCCCCGTTTCTCGAAGGCCTGAAAGCCGTCGAACGGCATATTCGCGCGCTGAAGCCGCTCGATGCCGACGGCCGCGAGTGCGCGGCGCGGCATTATTTTGCCGGCGTGTTCGCCGGCGCCTGCGGCGACGATTCGGTGATCGCGCGCGGTGTGTCGGGCAGCCTCGCGCAGCAGGCGCGCGGCTTCAGCGGGATGGCGGCGCGCTGTTTCGCGCGCGTGGCGCGCATCGGGCAACGGCATGGCCGCGTATTCGCCACGTGGCGCGCACAGCGCGAGCCGGCCTAGCGGCCGATCGCGGGTGTCGGCCGCTTGTCGTCGGCCGCTTCGTCAGTCACTTCCGGAACTCTCCAAGCACGTACGTGAGCGCGCGATCGATCGCGTCATCCCATCGGCCGGGATGGGCGGCGCGCGCTATCCGGACACTGCGGTACAGCGCCGTCTGCGAACCGGTTTCCCAGCGCGCATCGGCCTTCGGGCTCAGCAGCAGAACTGCCGGCACGCCCAACGCGCCGGCCAGATGGATATGCGCGGTGCAGGTCGTGACGACCGCGTCCATCGCGAGCATCAGCGCGGCCAGGTCGCTGAAATCCTCGATCGCATGATGCGCGAAGGTGATCGGCAGATCCGTCTGCTCGGACTGCGCGGACATTTCGCGATTCACGCAGTACGCCGCGTGTCCGTGCAGGCGTGCGAGCGGCGCCAGATCGCGCACGCTGGCCGCTCGCAGAAAGCGTGCGTCGCTCTCTTCGCGACCGCGCCAGTTCAGCCCGATGCGGCGCGTGCCGGGCGCGCTGCCGTCGCGCGCGATGCGCTCGCGCCACGCGGCCGCGCGCTCCGGCGGGCATGACAGATAGGTGGCCGGTGCGTGCTCCGGCGCCGGCGCAAAGCCGAAGATTGCGGCCAGCACGAGGAACGAGCACCAGTAATCGTGTGCAAGTTCCGACGCGTCGATCCACGGGCCCTGCGCGGCGACGAATTCGATCTGCGGGAACGTGTGGCGCATCAGCGTGGCCAGCGCGGCCGGGACGATGACCGTCACCGCCGCGCAGCCGAGCGCGTCGAGCGCATGCAGGTAGCGCGCGTATTGAAGCTGATCGCCAATGCCGCCGTAGCTGACCACGAGCAGCCGCTTGCCGTGCAGCGGCTGGCCGTCGTAGAGCCGCTCGATCGGCAACCCGAACTGCGCGGCGCTCAGCACTTTCTCGCTGACGATGGTCGCGCGTGCCGCTTCGTCGCGCCGACCGGCGCGCAGCAGCAGCGCCGAGCGTGCCAGCTCGACGCGGCCGCGCAGCGGGTCGGGCAGTACGGCCCGGTCGCCGAAGCGTTCGAGCGCCGCGAGGCCGGCGTCGGGCACGCCGGCGAAGCCGTAGCACGACGCGAGCTGGAACGCGATCGCATCGTCGTCGAGGCCGCGGCCGCGCGCGCGTAGCCAGCGGTCGATCGCGTGCCCCCATTCGCAGCGCGCCTCGTGCTCGAGCGCGCGGTTCCAGTTCGTTTCGGGCGCGTCGGCGTCCGCTATCGCAGCGGCGGCAGCGCCGCGTTGCGCAGCCGGCGCGGTGACGAGCGGCTCGCCCGAGATGAACAACCGCTGCCGGTCCCAGCGCGCATTCGGCACGCACAGCATGTTGAGCCCGTCGATCTGGAAGAACGTGTAGTCGAGCCCGGCGAACGTGTCGGCGATCGCCTCCATGCCGACCTTCCAGTACTCGATCCAGCACCACGGCAGATGCGTTTCGATCAGCTGCCGCGCGCCGCGCAGCGCGTCGATCTCCATCCCTTCGATGTCGAGCTTCAGAAAATCGAGCCGCGGCAGGCCGAGCGAATCGAGTCTGACGATCGGCGTCGGCGTGCCGCCCGCCGCGTGTTCGCCGACGAGCGAGACCTGGCCGAAGTCGCTCGCGCGTCCGTAGTCGACGTCCGGCACCTTCATCGTGCCGTTGCTGCTGCCGAGCCCCATGTTGAGCAGATGGAGGTTGTCGAGCTCATTGAGCGCGATGGTGCCGCCCAGCGCATGATAGAGCGTGCGCTGCGGCTCGAAGGCGTACACCTGGCCGCCGCGCTCGCGCAGCCGGTGCGCAATCGGCACGCACACCAGCCCGGCGTTCGCGCCGCCGTCCACCGCGATCGCGCCGTCGGGCAGTTGGTCGATCACGTGCATGATCGTGTCGAGCTCGCGCTGGATATGCGGGCGGCCGGTCTTGATCAGCGCGTCGGCCTGCAGGTCGCAGTGCCGATTGATCAGGAACGGGCCGTGGATCGATTCGATCACGACGAAATTGCGGATGGTCTGATTCATCGGCGCGCGGATGGGTGGGATGTGGGGAAGGCCGTCAGCCCGGCGTACGGCCGCCGAACAGGCGCTGGATCTGCTCCGAATACGTACGCACGTTGTGCTCGGCGAGCGTATCGACCTGTTGCAGGCAGCGGCGTGCCGCCGCCGCGTAGTCGTCGAGCCGCGCGTCGTGCGTCTGCGCGGCGGTTGCGATCGCTTGCGCGGCGTCGAAGATTTCGAAGTCCGGATAGTAATAGCCGACGTCGCGCAGGAACGCCGAGTTGTGCACGAGCGGGTAGTTGCCGTACAGCGCGTCGTACAGCAGGTAGTTCAGGCCGTTTTCCCAGTGGTGCGACACGACGATGTCGGTATGATGCGCGGCCCACGCGACGAACGGCGCGCGCACGTCCGCCGTCGCCTTGCCGTCGCGCACCATCTCGAGCCCGAGCGCGAGGTGCTTGAAGGCGACGTTTTCCTTCTTGTCGAACGTGTTGGTCATGTACACGTGTTCGATCAGGTCGGGATGCTCGACGTAGCACGCGTTCGCGGCGAGCATCGGCACGATCGAGCTTTTCACGACGTTCAGGTTCGGCTCGAAGAACGCGATGCGCTTGGCCGGCCCGTGATTGCGGTAGCCGAAGCGCGCCTTGAGCTCGGGGTCGGCGTCGAGGCTGCGTTCGATGAAGTACGGCGACCAGATGTGCGGCAGCTCGATCACCGGCGCGCGATAGACCGCGCGGAAATATGCCGCGCACGTATGCATGTGCTGCGGATTGGTCCAGATCTCGTCGAACTGCACGCGGTTCGGGTTCGGCCGCCAGTCGTTCTTGCCGAAGTTGATCGTCTCGACCGCGATCACGTAGTCGTTGCCGAAGCGGTACGACACGCACTTGCCGCCGCGTCGGCGCACGGCGTCCGTGTGCGACGAGTCGATGAACGCGTTCATCTCGATCAGCAGGTCGGTGTCGTGGACGATCGCCGACAGCGGCCGCAGTGCGTCGCCGAACGCGTCCATCATCAGCGCCGGCGGATAGTCGGTGATGCCGTCGTCGTGCGCGAGCCACACGTTGCCGATCAGCGGCGAGCGTTTCAGCAGCATGTAGAGGAACACGCAATGCTGGTTCGCGCCGTTGTACCAGATCGACTGCGCGGAGTCGCGCTGCACGTTCATCGTAATCGCGACATTGATCTTCATCGCTGGCTCCGGGCGCGCGGCTTAGGGCGCGTAGTTTTGCGATTGACGCGGCACGTAGCCGGTCAGATGCCAGAGGCCGTCGTCCTCGAGGCGGAAGCTGAGCTTTTCGTACACGGTCGTGCCGGTGGTGAGCGTCGTTGCATAGTCGACGTTCGCGTACAGCCCGTCCGGCGTCGTGCCCGCGTTCGTATAGCGGATCCGCGTGATCTGCGCCCAGCCGCGATGACGCACCGTGCCGACCGACTGGCGCGCGCGCTGCATGTCGGCCGCGAACTGGTCCTGCTTGATGCGCGCCTTCACGAACGCGGCCGAATCGGCCCATACCGCGCCGTACTGGCCCGCGTCGAGCTGCTTGAAGACGGTGTCGGCGTCGCGCAGCAGCGCGTCCGCCGATTCGCCGCCGGCCTGCGCGTGCGCGCCGATCGCGAGGGACGCGGCGGCGCAGCCGATCAGCCATTTCGCGCGGGAGAGGGACGGGTGTGCGTTCATGTCGGAGTCCGGAAAGGGCGGCGCGTCATGCGTCGCGATAGAGCGCCGCGATCGCGTCCGAATAGGCGGCGACGTTCTCGGGGTTGTAGATGCTGACCGAGTCGAGCACGTGCTTCGATTGCTCGCGGTAGGCGTCGAGGTTCGCGTCGTGTTGCGCGAACGCCTGCAGCAGCGCCCGGCCGCCGGCCTGACAGTCGAAGTCCGGATAGAAATACCCGGCCTTGCCGAGGAACGGCGAGTTGTGGATCAGCGGATAGTCGCCGTACAGCAGTTCGTAATAGAGGTAGTTCTGCGCGTTTTCCCACGTGTGCGACACGACCGCGTCGCCGTAGGCGGCCATGAACTCGTAGACCGCATAGCGGCTTTCGAACGTCGTGATGCCGTGGTTCACGATGTCGAGGCTCTTCGCGAAGTGGACGAAGGTTGGATGCTCTTTCAGGTGCAGCGTGTTGCACACGCGCACGAATTCGAGGAAATCCGGCTTCGCGCGATAGGCCTCCTCGGCCACCAGCATCGGAATGATGCTCGTCTTCACCATGCAGATGTTCGGCTCGAACATCGTCACGCGCCAGCGCGGCTTGCCCGGCCGATAGCCGTACGACAAGCCGGCGCCGAGCGTCGCGCGCGCCTTGTCGAACAGCATCGGATGCCAGATGTGCGGGACGATCGTCACCGGTGCGCGCAGGCCCGTCTGGTAGTAGTGCAGGCACGAGCGCTCGAATTCCGGAATCGTCCACACCGCGTCGTACGGCGCGCCCGAGAACAGGAAGCCCGACGGCTTGTCGAACATCGCGCGCTCGATGTCGATCACGTAGTCGTTGCCGACCCGCATCGTGACGACCTTGCCGCCGCGCTCGTTGAAGGCGCGCAGGTAGTCCGCGCCGAACTGCGCGCTCATTTCGATCAGTACGTCGCAGCGCTCGAGCGCTTCGTCCATCGACAGCAGCGGCACGTCCCATTCGCCGAGCATCATCTGCGGATCGGCGACCTGTTCGCCGCCGTTCACCATCACGGCTTCGGCGACGAGCGGCGACTGGCGCAGCAGCAGGATCAGCAGCAGGCAGTTCTGGAAGATGCCGTTTTCCCACAGCGACTGGCCGGCGCCGCGTACGAACAGCGACACGCCGACGACGAGACGCTTGCCCTCGCCGGGCGCTTGACGGGCATTGGAGTCCGACATGCGTATGCTCCGGTTCAGGCGACCAGGCGCGCGACGAACGCGTCCAGGTTCGCGGGGTTGTCGATCGAGACGGCCTGCAGCAGCCGGCCGGCCTTCGCGCGATAGTCGTCGAGCCGCTCGTCGTGATGCAGCCACGCGTCGTACAGCGCGCGGCCGCCCGCGGCCGAATCGAAGTCCGGATAGTAGTAGCCGGCGTCGCCGAGCAGCGTCGAGTTGTGGATCAGCGGATAGCCGCCGTACAGCACGTCGTAGTAAAGGTAGTTCTGCGGATTTTCCCAGTGATGCGAGACGACCGCATCGGCGTGGCGGGCCATGAAGCCCGGCAGGTCCATGCGCGGCTCGAACGTCGCCTTCTGCTGGCGCACGAGGTCGAGGTTGTTGGCGAAATGGACGAAGGTCGGATGCGCCTTCATGTGAATCGAATTGACGACGAACAGATGTTGCACGGCCTCCGGATGCGCGCGATAGAACTCGTCGCACGCGAGCATCGGGTAATGGCACGACTTGACGACCGAGATGTTCGGTTCGAGCGTCGCGAGGTGCCACGGGCGGCGGCCGGGCCGATAGCCGAAGGTCACGCCTCCGCTCGCGAGCGCAGCGATGCGGCGGTCGAGGAAATACGGCGACCACAGATGCGGCATCGTATGGACCGGTGCGCGCGTGAGCGTGCGCAACAGCGGCACGTCGATTTTCTGCGACTTCTCGAGCACCCACACTTCGTCGAACTGCGTGCCGTTGAACACGTGGCCCGACGGCTTGCCGAAGATCGGCGTTTCGGCGAGACCGCTGTAGGTATGGCCGACGTAGCACGCGACGAGCTTCGTGCCGAGCGCCTTTACGTGCCTGAGCCATTCGACCGGCAGTTGTGCGCCCATCTCGATCACGACGTCGATGTCGTGCGTGACGTCCGTGGGTTTCACGAGCGGTATGTCGAGGCTGTCGAGTTCGAGGCCGGCGGGCAGCGCGTTCGCGTCGCCGCCGTTCAGGAAGTAGACCGGACCGATGCGGTCCGAGCGCTTGAGCATCATCGCGAGATACGCGATGTTCTGATGAATGCCGTTTTCCCAGATTGCCTGGCCGTCACGCGCAAACAGCGAGATGCCGACCGCCGGTCGTTCTCTGCGAGTGCCGCCTGACGCGGCTTGATCGATGTACGTCACCGGTTGGTTTCCTCTGCGGCGTCGCGCGTCAGGCGCTGGTGTCGAGCGACTGGCCTGCGGACGGCGCGCCGTGGATTGTCGTGGTTGCGTTCGCGTCGGCGCGCGCTGACGACGGATCGGGCGGCGCGGATCGCGAGGCGGCCGCCGGATTCCGGTGTGTCGTCGCGCGAAGCTGGCACGGCGCGCGACGCGGGCGGAAAGTTCCGGCGACAGTCTGCGGCGATTGTGGCACGGAAGACGCCGGTTTGTGGAGGGCCATGACGATGTTTGACATAGCGGAGGGTCGGCGCCGGGGCCGCTGTTCGGCGCGTCAGCGCTTCAGCGAGATCTCGACGCGGCGGTTCGCCGCACGGCCTTCGGCCGTCGCGTTCGACCCGACCGGATCGGCGCTGCCGCGGCCGGCGACCGTCATCGTAAGAGCTTTCAGCCCGTGCGCGTGCAGGTAGCGCGCGACGACGTCCGCACGGCGCTTCGACAGCGCGAGATTGGGCGCGTCGCTGCCGGCCGAGTCGGTATAGCCGGTGACCGTCACTTCGGTGTACGTGCGGTCTTCGCGTTCGCTCAGCAGCTTGTCGAGCGATGCGCGCGCGGCGGGCGTCAGCGTGGCCAGGCCCGTTGCGAACAGCGTGTCGCCTGCGAGGTTCACGTGTTCGACCGCCGCGGGCGCGGGCGCCGGTGTCGGCACGGGCGCGGCCGTTTCGGCCGGTGCGGCGCCGCACTGGAAGACCAGCGTGGCCGGATCGGCGTGGTTGCGCAGTGCATGCGCCGAATCGGCGACGCGCACCGGCTGCTCGCCGCAGATCTTGCGCGCGGCGTTCATGCAGGTCTGCGGGCCCGACAGCACGCCGTGGCAGTCGACCTGGAACGTGCGCACGCCGTCGCGCGGCTGCAGTTCGGAGGCGCTGTAGGTCGGGCCGGATGCGGTCGAGCACGCGGCGAGGCCCAGCGCCGAAAGCGCGAGCGCAAGAGCGAGTTTGTTCACGGTTACGTCCTCAAAACTGGAGTTGACTGAAGCGCGCGGCACGCCGCCCGCCGCCCGGCCGGTGGGCCGGACGGGCGGCGTGCTGCGCGACGGGTTACTTCCACTGATACAGCATGCCGGCGCCGATCACCTTCTGACCGCCGCTGAAGCCGCCGTTGATCGACGCCTTCAGGTTCTCCGTGATGCGCGCCTGCATGTTGACCGCCATCGCCTTCTGGCCAAGGAACGTCGACGTGCCGATACCCATCCCGAAGTTGGCGTCGCGGTCCATCTGCGGGATCGACGCCATCGCGCCGACGGCCGCGATGCCCTGCTTCGCCATCTGGTCCGTCTGCTGCAGTTGCGTGCCGAGCGAGTTGATCTGCGACTGCTGGCCCGACAGCGCGGTCGACAGCGTCGTCTGCACTTGCGTCAGCTGGTTCACATTGACCGCGTCGGTGCCTTGCGTGCCCGGCGCGACGTTCGTGATCTGGCGCTGCTGCGTGTCGCTGCCGACCGACACCACGTTCGAACGACCGCCGTCGCTCGAATTCGCGCCGATCGCCACCGAGTTCGAGCCGGCGGTGACGGTCGGGCGGTCGGTGCCGGTGCCGTTCATGTCGGCCGCGATGCCGGAGTTGTTCGCCGTACGCGCCTGGTTGTTGTTCACCGTCGTCGACAGCTGGTTCAGCGTGTTGCTGATGCTCGTCACGCCGGTCGACAGCGACGCCACCGTGCTGTTGGTCGAGCTGAGGCCGGTGGACAGCGAGCCGATGCCGGTCGAGGTCGACGTGGACAGCGACGTGAGGTTGCTGTTGGTCGAGCTCAAGCCGGTGGACAGCGAGCCGATCGCGGTCGAGGTCGACGTGGACAGCGACGTGAGGTTGCTGTTGGTCGAGCTCAGGCCGGTGGACAGCGAGCCGATCCCGGTCGACAGCGACGAGATGTTCGAGGCCGTCGACGTCGACAGGCTGCTGATGGCCAGGTTCGTTGCGTTGAGCTGGCTGCCGTTGACGGCGTCCGTGCTGGTGGCCGAGACGCGGCCTGCGGCGACGTTCGTGATCTGACGTTCGGCGCCCGGTGCGCCGACGCTGAAGACGCCCACCGGTGCGATGCCGCTGACCGCGTACGTGACGCCTCCGACCGTCATGCTCGACACCGCGACTGCATTGCTCGTGGTCGAGTTCGCGCCCATCGCGATCGAGTTGGCGACGTTGGCCTGCGCGTTCGTGCCGAACGCGAGGGCGTCGGTGGCCGTGGCCGCTGCGGCGGAGCCGTAGGCTTGCGCACCGGTGGCGCTGGCGACCGCGTTGCTGCCGAGCGCGAGCGCGCCGGTGCCGGTTGCCGTGTTCGCGTTGCCGAGCGCCACTGCGCCGGTGCCGGTCGCCGTGTCGTTCGCGCCCATCGCGACTGCGCCGGTGCCCGTTGCGACGCTCGGGTCGCCGATGGCGACCGCGCCGTCGCCGCTCGCCGTGTTGCCGGAGCCGATCGACACCGCCTTGCCGCCGGTGGCCGATGCGTTCTGGCCGATCGCGACGGCACCGGCGGTTTGCGCGTTCGAGCCGTCGCCGACGGCGACGCTGCTCGCGCCGGCGGCGCTGGCGTTCACGCCGGCTGCGAGGGCGTTGACGCCCGTCGCGCCGTCGTTCGCGTAGTTGCCTTGCTGCGTGCCGTTGTCGTTGACGCTGAAGTAGTGCGTCTTCGCAGCTTCGATCGCGGTCGAGGTCGAGGTGGACAGGGACGTGATCGAGCTCGTGGCCGACGAGAGGCCGGTCGAGGTCGAGGTCGACAGCGATATCACCGTGCTGTCGGTGGAACTCAGGCCGGTGGAGAGGGAGCTGAGGCCGGTCGAGGTCGAGGTGGAGAGCGAGGCGACCGTGCTGTTGGTCGAGCTCAGGCCGGTCGACAGCGAGCTGAGGCCGGTCGAAGTCGAGGTGGACAGCGACGTGATCGAACTCGTGGCCGAGGACAGGCCCGTCGACGTGGAGGTCGAGAGCGAGGCCACCGAGCTGTTGGTCGAGCTCAGGCCGGTCGACAGCGAGCTGATGCCGGTCGAAGTCGAGGTGGAGAGCGACGTGATCGAGCTCGTGGCCGAGGACAGACCGGTCGACGTGGACGTCGACAGCGACGTCACCGAGCTATCGGTGGAACTCAGGCCGGTCGACAACGAGCTGATACCGGTCGAAGTCGAGGTGGACAACGACGTGATCGAGCTGGCGGCCGACGACAGACCCGTCGACGTGGACGTCGACAGGGACGTCACCGTGCTATCCGTCGTGCTCAAACCGGTGGACAGCGAGCTGATGCCGGTCGAAGTCGAGGTGGACAGCGATGTGATCGAGCTCGTCGCCGACGACAACCCCGTCGACGTCGAGGTCGAGAGCGACGCGACCGAGCTATCGGTCGAACTGAGACCCGTGGACAACGAGCTGATACCGGTTGAGGTCGACGTGGACAGCGAACTGATCGAGCTCGTGGCCGACGACAGACCGGTCGACGTGGAGGTCGAGAGCGAGGCCACCGAGCTGTCGGTCGAACTCAGGCCGGTGGACAGCGAGGTGATGCCCGTGGAAGTCGAGGTGGACAGCGACGTGATCGAGCTCGTGGCCGACGACAGACCCGTCGACGTGGATGTCGAGAGCGATGCCACCGAGCTGTCGGTCGAGCTCAGTCCGGTGGACAGCGAGTTGATGCCCGTGGAAGTCGACGTGGAGAGCGAGCTGATCGAACTCGTCGCCGACGACAACCCCGTTGACGTCGAGGTCGAGAGCGACGCGACCGAGCTATCGGTCGAACTGAGGCCCGTGGACAACGAGCTGATGCCGGTCGAGGTCGACGTGGACAGCGACGTGATCGAGCTCGTGGCCGACGACAGACCGGTCGACGTGGAGGTCGACAGCGACGTGACCGAGCTATCGGTCGAGCTCAGACCGGTGGACAGCGAGCTGATGCCGGTCGAGGTCGACGTGGACAGCGACGTGATCGAACTCGTGGCCGACGACAGACCGGTCGACGTGGAGGTCGACAGCGAGACCACCGAGCTGTCGGTCGAGCTCAGGCCGGTGGACAGCGAGCTGATTGAGCTGGTGGCCGACGAGAGACCGGTCGACGTGGAGGTCGACAGCGAAGCGACCGAACTATCGGTCGAGCTCAGACCGGTGGACAGCGAGCTGATGCCCGTCGAAGTCGAGGTGGACAACGACGAGATCGAGCTGCTCGTGGACGAGAGGCCCGTCGACAGCGAGCTAATGCCCGTGGAGGTCGAGGTGGACAGCGAGCTGATCGAACTCGTCGCCGACGACAACCCCGTTGACGTCGAGGTCGACAGCGACGTCAACGAACTATCGGTGGAGCTGAGGCCGGTGGACAACGAGTTGATGCCCGTGGAAGTCGACGTGGAGAGCGAGCTGATTGAGCTCGTGGCCGACGACAGACCGGTCGACGTGGACGTCGAGAGCGATGCCACCGAACTATCGGTCGAGCTCAGGCCGGTGGACAACGAGCTGATGCCGGTCGAAGTCGACGTGGACAGCGACGTGATCGAGCTCGTGGCCGACGAGAGACCGGTCGACGTGGAGGTCGACAGCGAGGCCACCGAGCTGTCCGTCGAGCTCAGGCCGGTGGACAGCGAGCTGATGCCGGTCGAGGTCGACGTGGACAGCGACGTGATCGAGCTCGTGGCCGACGACAGACCGGTCGACGTGGAGGTCGACAGCGAGGCCACCGAACTATCGGTGGAGCTGAGGCCGGTGGACAGCGAGCTGATGCCGGTCGAGGTCGACGTGGACAGCGACGTGATCGAGCTGGTCGCCGACGACAGCCCGGTCGACGTGGAGGTCGACAGCGAGGCGACCGAGCTGTCGGTCGAGCTCAGGCCCGTTGACAACGAGCTGATGCCCGTGGAAGTCGACGTGGACAGCGACGAGATCGAGCTGGTCGCCGATGACAGACCCGTCGACGTCGAAGTCGACAGCGAGGCCACCGAGCTATCCGTCGAACTGAGGCCCGTTGACAGCGAGCTGATACCGGTCGAGGTCGAGGTGGACAGCGAGGTGATCGAGCTGGTCGCCGACGACAGACCCGTCGACGTGGAGGTCGACAGCGAGGCGACCGAGCTGTCCGTCGAGCTCAGGCCGGTCGAGAGCGAGCTGATACCGGTCGAGGTCGAGGTGGATAGCGACGTGATTGAGCTGGTTGCCGACGACAGGCCGGTCGATGTGGAGGTCGACAGCGAGGCGACCGAGCTGTCGGTCGAGCTCAGGCCGGTCGAGAGCGAGCTGATACCGGTCGAGGTCGACGTGGAGAGCGACGAGATTGAGCTGGTCGCCGACGACAGACCGGTCGAGGTGGAGGTCGACAGCGAGGCGACCGAGCTATCTGTCGAGCTCAGGCCAGTCGACAGCGAGCTGATACCGGTCGAAGTCGAGGTGGACAGGGACGTGATCGAGCTGGTGGCGGACGACAGACCGGTCGACGTGGACGTCGAGAGCGAGGCGACCGAACTGTCGGTCGAGCTCAGGCCAGTCGACAGCGAGCTGATACCGGTCGAGGTCGAGGTGGACAACGAGCTGATCGAGCTGGTCGCCGACGACAGACCGGTCGACGTGGAGGTCGACAGCGAGGCGACCGAACTATCGGTGGAGCTGAGGCCGGTGGACAGCGAGCTGATCGAGCTCGTCGCCGACGAGAGGCCGGTCGACGTGGACGTCGAGAGCGAGGCGACCGAGCTGTCGGTCGAGCTCAGGCCCGTTGACAACGAGCTGATACCGGTCGAGGTCGAGGTGGACAGCGAGGTGATCGAGCTGGTCGCCGACGACAGACCCGTCGACGTGGAGGTCGACAGCGAGGCGACCGAGCTGTCGGTCGAGCTCAGGCCGGTCGACAGCGAACTGATGCCCGTCGAAGTCGAGGTGGACAGCGACGTGATCGAGCTGGTTGCCGACGACAGCCCGGTCGACGTCGAGGTCGACAGCGAGGCGACCGTGCTGTCGGTCGAGCTGAGGCCTGTCGACAGCGAGCTGATACCGGTCGAGGTCGAGGTGGAGAGCGACGTGATTGAGCTGGTTGCCGACGAGAGGCCGGTCGACGTGGAGGTCGACAGCGAGGCGACCGAGCTGTCGGTCGAGCTCAGGCCGGTCGAGAGCGAGCTGATGCCGGTCGAAGTCGAGGTGGACAGCGAGCTGATCGAGCTGGTGGCCGACGACAGCCCGGTCGACGTGGACGTCGAGAGCGAGGCGACCGAACTGTCGGTCGAGCTGAGGCCCGTGGACAGCGAGCTGATGCCGGTCGAGGTCGACGTGGACAACGACGTGATCGAACTGGTCGCGGACGAGAGGCCGGTCGAGGTGGAAGTCGACAGCGAGGCCACTGAACTGTCGGTCGAGCTGAGGCCCGTGGACAACGAGTTGATGCCGGTCGAAGTCGACGTGGACAGCGAGGTGATCGAGCTGGTGGCCGACGACAAGCCCGTCGAGGTCGAGGTGGACAGGGACGCCACCGAGCTATCGGTGGAGCTGAGGCCCGTGGACAGCGAGCTGATGCCGGTCGAGGTCGACGTGGACAACGACGAGATCGAGCTGGTCGCCGACGAGAGACCCGTCGACGTGGACGTGGAGAGCGAGGCGACCGAGCTATCGGTCGAGCTGAGGCCGGTCGACAGCGAGCTGATCGAGCTCGTCGCCGATGACAGCCCCGTTGACGTCGAAGTCGACAACGACGCCACCGAACTATCGGTCGAGCTCAGGCCGGTGGACAGCGAGCTGATGCCCGTGGAGGTCGAGGTGGACAGCGACGAGATCGAGCTCGTCGCCGACGAAAGGCCCGTCGACGTGGACGTCGACAGCGAGGCCACGGTGCTGTCGGTCGAGCTGAGGCCAGTCGACAGCGAGCTGATCGAGCTGGTTGCCGACGACAAACCCGTCGACGTCGAGGTCGACAACGACGCCACCGAACTATCAGTCGAGCTCAACCCCGTCGACAACGAAGTGATGCCGGTCGACAGCGACGAGATTGCGCTGCTGGACGACGACACCGTCGTCGACAGCGAATTCACCACCGAGTTGGTCGCGAACAGTTGCGAGCCGTTGATCGCATCGGTGCTGGTGGGCGTGATCTGGCCTGCCGCGACGTTGGTGATCTGGCGCGTGATGCCGGCGCTCGGGTCGCCGACGCTGACGGTGCTCGTCGGGTTGCCGCCCGCGAACGTGGTGGTCACGCCGCCGACGGTGCCGGTCGGCGTCGGGTTGGGCGCCGCGGTGACCGAACCGTTGCCGAGCGCGACGTCGCCGGCGTTGTTGGCGATGGCGTTCGGGCCGATCGCGACCGAGTCGGCGCCGAGCGCCTGGCTGTCGGCGGCCGTCGAATTCGCGTGGAAATACTTGATGCCCTGGCTGTTGATGCTGTCGATCGCGGAGCCGACGCTGTTCGCGGTGGACGTCGTGCCGTTCGCGTTGTACATCGTGTACGACGGAGCGGAAACCGCGCCTGTCGTCGGATCGTAGGCAGCGCCGCCGCCGAGCGCCGCGGCGGTGCTGTTGCCGAGATTGTCGGTCTTGGTCACGACCGTGCTCAGGCCGGTGGACAGCGAGCTGATGCCGGTCGAGGTCGAGGTGGACAGCGACGTGATTGAGCTGTTGGCCGACGACAGGCCCGTCGACGTGGACGTCGACAGCGAAGCCACCGTGCTGTTGGTCGAGCTGAGACCGGTGGACAGCGAGCCGATGCCGGTCGATGTCGAGGTGGACAGCGACGTGATCGAGCTGGTGGCCGACGAGAGGCCGGTCGACGTGGAGGTCGACAGCGAGGCAACCGAGCTGTCGGTGGAACTCAGACCCGTGGACAACGAGCTGATGCCCGTGGAAGTCGACGTGGACAGAGAGCCGATCGAGCTGGTCGCCGACGAAAGGCCCGTCGACGTGGACGACGACAGCGACGTTACCGAACTATTAGTCGAGCTCAGGCCTGTCGACAACGAGCTGATGCCGGTCGAGGTCGAGGTGGAGAGCGAGGTGATCGAGCTGGTGGCCGACGAGAGGCCGGTCGACGTGGAGGTCGACAGCGAGGCAACCGAGCTGTCGGTGGAACTCAGACCCGTGGACAACGAGCTGATGCCCGTGGAAGTCGACGTGGACAGAGAGCCGATCGAGCTGGTCGCCGACGAAAGGCCCGTCGACGTGGACGTCGAGAGCGAGGCGACCGAGCTGTCGGTCGAACTGAGGCCGGTCGACAGCGAGCTGATACCGGTCGAGGCCGACGTGGAGAGCGAGCTGATCGAACTGGTCGCGGACGACAGACCGGTCGATGTCGAAGTCGACAGTGAGGCCACCGAGCTATCGGTCGAACTCAAGCCCGTCGACAACGAGCTGATACCGGTCGAGGTCGACGTGGACAGCGACGTGACGGAGCTCGTCGCCGACGAGAGGCCGGTCGACGTGGAGGTCGACAGCGATGCCACCGAACTGTCGGTCGAGCTCAGGCCGGTGGACAACGAGCTGATACCGGTCGAGGTCGAGGTGGACAGCGATGTGATCGAGCTCGTTGCCGACGACAAGCCCGTCGACGTGGACGACGACAGTGATGTCACCGAACTGTTGGTCGAGCTGAGGCCGGTGGACAGTGAGCTGATACCGGTCGAGGTCGACGTGGACAGCGACGTGATCGAGCTGGTGGCCGACGACAAGCCCGTCGACGTGGACGACGAAAGCGACGTCACCGAGCTGTTGGTCGAGCTGAGGCCGGTGGACAGCGAGCTGATACCGGTCGAGGTCGAGGTGGAAAGCGACGTGATCGAACTCGTGGCCGATGACAAGCCGGTCGACGTGGACGACGACAGCGACGTCACCGAGCTATTAGTCGAGCTCAGGCCCGTCGACAGGGAACTGATACCGGTCGAGGTCGAAGTGGAAAGCGAGACCACCGAACTATTGGTCGAGCTGAGACCTGTCGACAACGAGCTGATGCCCGTGGACGTCGAGGTGGACAGCGACGTGATCGAGCTATTGGCCGACGACAGCCCCGTCGACGTGGAGGTCGAAAGCGACGTCACCGAACTGTTGGTCGAGCTCAGGCCGGTGGACAGCGAGCTGATACCCGTCGAGGTCGAAGTGGAAAGCGAGCTGATCGAACTGGTTGCCGACGACAGACCCGTCGAAGCCGAAGTTGACAGCGACGTGATCGAGCTGGTGGCCGATGACAAGCCCGTCGACGTGGACGACGAAAGCGACGTCACCGAGCTGTTGGTGGAGCTCAGGCCGGTGGACAGCGAGCTGATGCCGGTCGACGTCGAGGTGGACAGCGAGACCACCGAACTATTGGTCGAGCTGAGACCCGTCGACAACGAGCTGATGCCCGTGGAAGTCGACGTAGACAGCGACGTAATCGCGCTATTGGCCGACGAGAGGCCGGTCGACGTCGACGACGAAAGCGACGTCACCGAACTATTGGTCGAACTGAGCCCGGTCGACAGCGAGCTGATACCCGTGGAAGTCGACGTAGAAAGCGATGTCACCGAACTATTGGTCGAACTGAGGCCCGTGGACAACGAACTGATGCCGGTCGAAGTCGACGTAGAAAGCGAAGTAATCGAACTACCAACCGTCGACAGCCCCGTCGACGTCGAAGTCGAAAGACTGCTGATACTTGACGTCGTCGTGCTGGCGACCGAATAGAGCTGGCTTCCGTTGACCGCATCGGTGCTGCCCGAAGTCACGAGCCCGGCCGCGACGTTCTGGATCCGCCGCTCCGCGCCGGGGCTGCCGATGCTCACGACCCCCGCGGCCGAGCTCGTGCCGGCGAACCCGGTGAACGTCTGCGTGCCGACCGTCGCGCTGCCGACGGCCCCGGTGCCTGCCGTCGTCGTACCGCTCGTGCTTGTGGTCACGGCGTTCTTGCCGAGCGCGACCGAGCCGGCGACGTTGGCCGTCGCGCCGTTGCCGAGCGCGGTCGCGCCGCTGGCCGCCGCGGTCGCGGCGGAACCCAGCGCCGTTGCGTCGGTGCCGGCCGACGTGACGACCGAGTTGGCGCCGATCGCAACGCCCGACGTCGCCGCCGCATCGACATTGGAGAACCGGCCGATCGCGATCGCGTTCGTGCCTGCCGCGACCGCACCGCCCGTGCCGCTGCTGTTGCCGCCGCCCAGCGCGACCGAACTGATGCCCGATGCCGTCGTGTCGTTGCCGACCGCGGTCGCGCCGGTATTGAGTGCCGTGGAGCCGGAACCGATGCCGATCGAGCTCGAGCCGGTGGCCACGGAACGCTGACCGAATGCCTGCGAATAGTTGCCCGACGCTGTCGCGTTCGCGCCAATCGCGATCGAGGTTGCGCCGCTGGCCGTCGTCGTGCTGCCGGCGTTGCCGCCGATCGCGATCGCCTGCGACCCCGACGCGACGACGGAGCCGCCGAACCCGCCCGCACTGTACTGCGCGTGCGCGACGTTGCCGACCGTCGCCCCCGCGACGAGCGCCACTGCCGCAACAGCCTTCGCGACGGCGGATTTGTTCGGCTTACCCCGTGCCGAGTCGTGTTCCGAGGCCGCGACCCAGGCGCCGAGAGCTTCGTTCCAGATCGAGCGGTATGTGCGGTTCATGTCCTGCTACCTCCAAATAAGCGCGCCGCACACACCGCCTTTCATTAGACGAATATTTCGTGCGCTCGCGCGAAACTCTTAATCGATGCGCGAATTTTATTTGAGGCGTTATTTGTAGATTGACAAAAAGTGATAAATGTAGCGCGTGGAAGTTTAAAGAATCGTTAATGCATCGCGATTTGATGTATTGATTAACAACCAATCCGAAAGTATGAAGAATTGTTTTTGTAAAGTGCCGGAGGTCTGATGTTCACGCATAAAAGTCGTGTGAAATCAATGGTTTGCATGGGTTGTTTGCGCGATGGTGCGCATTTTGGCCCTGGAAAGGTAGGAAGAATTGAATAGCAAACGTTTGCGCGACGCATGTTTCTTTCTGTTCTGTAATGCGACCACGATGTCGATCTACAAGAATATGAACATATTTATCAATTCGCTATTTTAATATCATGAGTGGCATTTTTATTATGTCGTTAATCATGGGGGATAATCGATTGACGACGCGGGGCGAGCCGTCGCGATATGCTGAATTGCGCATCGCGCCGCCCGCGCTGGTCCGTCGGGCGGGCTTCCGGCAGCGCTCACTATCAGTCGATGACAAAGAAACCGCTGCAGCGCAATCGCTCGCTAATTGAGAGCACATGTTGAAGCGATCCTATTGATCGTGTTCCATATGGCGGGCAATTGAGCGATTCGGCTAATCGCCGATGGGGGCAGCCGGAGGCTCCAACCGCTCGGCTGCGCGAAGCCACCGGCGGGCGCGAAATTGTCAGATCATCGCCGCCGCGTCCGGGCCGACTGTCCACGGCGCAACTCCGTTACGAGGAGCGGCAAGCCGAGCAGCGAAGTGGAAACGCGAGTAGGAACGGCGATGCGCCATCGCATTCGAAACGGCCGTGCGGTAATGGCCGCGCACTGACCGGCATCGTGTCGCGCGCGATGCGACCCGGCCAAATCGGGAACCGTGCGTTTTTGCTCCGGGAGCAAGCCTGCAAACGTTGCGCGGCGGGCACAGCATGAGCCGGACGACACCACGATGGCGCCACCTGCCGCCCCGTTGGCCAGCACGAATCGCCGGCGGTCCGCGGCCGCGATACTCGTTCGCCGCAGAACCGCCCCGTCGCAACGACGCCTATTTCCGCAGAAAGCGCAGCGCGAGCCGCGCCATGCGCGGCACGAACGTCGGGCGCAGCAGCCGCTCGTCGTACCCGGCCATGCGTCGGTCGTTCTCCGTCAGACACAGCTCGATCAGCTCGCGCGGGTCGAGTGCGTCGCCGATTTCGGCGGTGCTCGTCGCCGGAAAGTTCGCGTCGTGCGCCACGCCGTCCGTATCGATCCCGCGCGCGATGCCGACGCGCTCCCATATCAGGAACGCCCATACGGCGACGACACGGGCGAAGAACCACGGTCGTCGCCACCACGGCAGATTGCGCCAGTACCACGCGTACCAGTTCACGAAGAACAGGATGTGGCGGCCTTCCTCCTGGATCACCGGTTCGAACGTCTCGACGAGTTCGGCCGGGAAATAGCCGGAGCGCTGCGCGGAGCGGAACAGCCCGAACGCGAAGAAGCTGTCGATGCATTCGCTGAAGCCGGTCACCATCCACGACCACTCCGCGTCCTTCGGCGCCGGATACGGCGGTTCGGGCGCAAGCTCGATGCCGTATGCGGCCACCAGCTTCGACAGCACGACCTTGTGGCGCGCTTCCTCGCCGCCGTCCATGTCGAGTGCGCTGCGCAGTAGCGGATCGTCGACGGTTGCCGCGAAGGTGGCGACGCGGACCGACGCGCGGCCTTCCGTCTGCACGGCGATGTCCCAGATCGGCAGCGACGTGAGCCGCTTGAGCGCGTCGGGTTTCAGCGGCGGCCAGTCGATGACGGCCGGTTTGTATGGGTTGTGCGTATCGAGGAGCATGCGGCAGAACATCCGCTTGTGCGCATCGGAACCGATCTTGACCGGACCTTGACTCTCGAAGGTCCAGTGGCGCATGGCGTGATCTGCCGCTGCATGTTGTTCCTGCAGCGTGTCGGACATGGCTATTGTTATACGATTACAAGACGAAAGATTCTTGCATAGCTTTCGTCAGCGCGTATTTTCGTGCAGCCCGGCGCTGCCGCGCGTCGCGTTCAGGCCTGCGTGTCGACCCACAGGCGTCCCCAGCGGGATGCATACGCGAGCGCGTGTTCCTCTTCGAAAAAGAAATCGATCGCGTCGAACGACACGGCGCGCGGCGACGGGCCGCCGCTCGCCTTCTCGATCGTCAGGTTCGCGGCGAACAGCCCGTTCGGCAGACGGGCGGCGGCGGGGGCGACTTCGTAGCCCTTGTAGCGGATCGTGCGGTTCATGGCTCGCGCGTGGAAGGTACGGGCTTTCAGCGTACGAAAACCCGCGCCGCGCGTGAACCAATCTTTCGGCCAATGCTAATCACGCGGTGAGCCGAATCGTTATCGGCTGGGGGAGTCGCGAACGGCGGGAGCATCGCGGCGGACGCCGCTTGAACGTGCGAACGCCGCGCGCGCGGCGAACGTCGCCGGCCGCGCGCGGGCGGTGTGCGGTTACTGGTTGGCGATCTTCAGTACGGGCGCGAGCGCGTCGACCGATGCAGCGTGCGTGGCCGCGCGATGCGACGCGAACGCGAGCGCGAATTCGGCCGCCTGCGAGCCGACCGTCTCGAGCTGCGCGACGACCTTCGGGTCCGAGCAGCTTTCGGCGCTCTCGAAGCGCGTTTCGAGCGTATTGACGGTCGCACCGAACGGCGTCGGCCAGCCGCGCAACGCATGGACGATCGACCGCAGCGACGTGAGCACGGTGCCGGCGGCCTGCCAGCCGTACGCGGTGACGATCAGGCCGACCGCGCGGCCGTCCAGATACGGGCGCTCGTCGGCGCGCAGTTCCTCGAGCGTGTCGAGCGCGTTCTTCACGAGGCCGGACACGCCGCCGTGATAGCCCGGCGTCGCGATGATGATCGCGTCGGCCTCGCGCACGGCGTCGATCAGCTCGCGCTGTGCGTCGGTCAAGGCCTTGTGCTCGGGGGCGTAGTGCGGCAGCGTGTGCAGGAACGGGCCGTCGAACAGGCGCGTGCGCGCACCGGCCGCCTGTGCGCCGCGCAGCGCGAACGACAGCGCGCGCTCGGTCGACGATGCGGCCCGGGTGGTGCCGCCGATGCCGACCACGAACGGCCGGCGGTGTTGATCGAATGCAGTCAAGGGGCGCTCCTTGGGGATGGTTGCCCGGCTAAGCGCAGGCTTAAAACCAGATGGTAACGACCCCGCCGCCACTCTGAAAACGACTTTTCGTTCTATCGATATGCGATGCGCGCAGGTCGCGCGCGGATGCGGCGCCGCAGATGGATAGCAGAAATGCTTGGTTGGGACGCCATGCCGGGCTCGATATGATGAGCCCGTCTCCTCCATGATGTCTCTACTGACATGGGTTGGCCCCGCCGCGCGGATGCAGGCGGGGCTTTTTTTCGTCCGGCGCCGCAAAGGCGCGGCTTACTCGAACACCGGCCGGAAGAAGCTGCGCTCGTAGCTGACGATGCAGCGCGTTTCCTCCGCGTAACGGAACGCGGCCTGGCATGCCGGGTCGGCCTTCGAGCGTTCGCGGTAGCGCTCGTATTCGGCAAGGCTCGGGAACGAGAACATCGCGAGCGCGATGTTGCTCGCGCCCTCGGACGGCAGGAAGTAGCCGTGATGCGTGCCGCCGAATTGCTCGACGAGCGGAATCCACATCTTGCCGTAGGTTTCGAACTGCTCGAGTTTGTACGGATCGACGACGTAACGAAGAAAGCAGGTGACCATGGGCGCTCGCAGGGCGATGAACGAGCAGCGAGCATGGAATGCGCGGCCGGCCGTGTCAACGGGGCGCCGTCCCGCGCATGGGTCCGGCGCCGTCATCCTGCCGCGCGATGCCACGTCATTCGTCGCGCTTGCGTACCTCGCCGCTGCCGCGCGCGAGACGCCACGCGATCGTGCCGAGCACCGCGACCGCGGCGACCAGCGCGCCCCACAGCACGTAGCGGCGGGTCGCGTCCGCGTCGGCGCTCGGCTCCGGCGCGGCCTCCGACGTCGCCAAAGCCGCGCCCACGCGCGCGGGACGCACTTCGGGCGCCATGCCGATCAGCAGCGCATCGCGGCTCACGGCCGACGACGACAGCGCCGCATTGCCGACTCCGAGCGTGAAGGGCGGCGTGCCGCGCGCGACGAACGTCAGTGCGGCCGGATGCCAGCCGATCGCCACGGCCGGCTGACCGCCGCCGAGCCCGCCGTTGCGCATGTCGACGACGATGCGCCAAGCCCGGTCGGGATTCGGCGCGAACGCGAGCGGCGGGTTGCGTTGCTCGCCGCCGTTGCGTTGCAGCCGGAACAGCACCGCATCGGCGACGTCGCGCCACGGCGACTGCGCATCGCTGCGGCTCTGCACCGTTGCGCGCGCAACCGTATTCGGCTGCGGCAGGTCGATGCGCAAGCGGTCGACCGGATACGGGCCGTCGGTGTCGAACCGGTATTCGCCCGGCGTGTCGCCGGCTCGCACGCGTACGGCGTCGCGCCATTGACGCGGCACCGCGGCGGCTTCCACCGCGCGCGCATCGCGCGGACGCGTCTCGACGTCGATCGAAGCGATCGACGGCACGTCGTCGAGCCATTCGAGCCGCAGGTAGCGCGAACCCATGCCGTCGAGTGCGATACGTTCCTGCACCAGCGTGTCGCCGCCGCGTGCCACCTTCAGCAACTGCACGCTGCCGAGCGAGCGCCAGTCGTGCAGATCGTCGCTGGCCTCGACCGCGACGCGTCCCTGGTAGCTGTCGTCGCCGAGGTGCACGAGCAGCGCGTCGACGTCGCCGTCCACATGAGACAGGTCGACGAGATCCACCGCATGCGTCGCGCGTGCCGGCGCGGCGAGCGTCGCGCGTAGCGAGCCGTCCGGCGCGACCGCTACGCCGAGCGGTGCGCGGTCGTCGTTCCCGCGCGTGCGCGGCAGCGCGAACCAGTGTGCCGGCGTGCGCGTCGGCGGCAACGCGGCCGCGGTCGTCGCGGGCGCATCGAGCGAATACGGCACCGGCTCGCCCGCGCCGTTGAAGATCCGCACGTCGCCGAGGTCGTCGCGCCGGCTGCCCGCATAGACGGGTTGCGGCACGGTGAGCTGGTAATACGCGGCGCTGCCGTCGAGATCGAGCGCGAAGCGCCGTGCGACGCGTTCGGCGCCGGGCGGGCCGCCGGCGGCCGCGAACGAAGTCAGCAGGCTCAGGCCGAGCAGGGCTGCGAGTCGCTTCATGATTGGCGATCGTCCGGTTGAGCCGCTGCCTTCGGCGGCAGCGGCGAGAAATAGCCGATCAACAGCAGCAGCACGCCGATGCCGATGAACGACACGATGCGTTCGATGCCGGTGACGTGCGACAGGTCGAACACGAACAGCTTGATCACCGTGAGCGCGAGCAGCGCGGCGCCGACGAACCACAGCGGACGCAGCGCGCGGCGCGTTGCCCAGATCATCGTCGCGAGCGCGCAGAGCGTCCAGTACACGGATACGGATGCCTGCACGAGCGTCGATTCCGCCATCGCGTCGAACGCATAAGGCACGCCCGTCCAGTGATGCAGCGTGCGCAGCAGGATCGCGTTCAGCCACAGGAACGCCGTCGCGCCGGCCGCCGCGAGCAGCTCGACGCGATACGCGCCGAACGACCAGCCGAGCCGGCGCACGCGCACGAACCACGACGCGGCGAGCGCGTAGACGGCCACCAGCACGAGATCGAGCGGATTGAGCAGCGGGATGCGCGCCCAGCTGCCGCCGTCCTGCGTGAAGTTCGCGTAGAAGGTCCAGAGCCACATCACGACGATCAGCGGCAGCGACGCGAGCGCGCAGATGCGCGCGATGGCGTCGCGCCGCATCAGCCACATGCCTGCGAACGCGAACACGCTCCAGCCGACCATGAACACCTGCTGCATGCCGAACGACGACAGCACGGCGTCGACGTCGTAAGCGAGGTGGAAATGGTGATGCAGCGTGCGCAGCAGCAGCGCGTTGAACCACAGGAACACCGTCGCGAGCGCCGCGAGATCGGCCGCGAGCGGATGCCACGTCACGCCGAGCGCCTTCAGGCGGCGCAGCCACATCGCGAACGCGACGAAGATCAACAGCTGCGCGACGTCGAGCGGATTGAGGATCGGCAGCCAGAACAGCGGCGACGCGTCGCCGTCGCTCGTCACGCTCGCGATGCTCCACAGCCACAGCAACGCGGCGAGCGGTGCGGCGCCCCACAGCTGGTAGGCGCGCGGGTACGCGCCGATCGGCCAGCGCAGCCGCGAGCCGGGGCCCGAAACCAGCAGGAGCAGCGCGCCGAAGCCGTACGCCCATGCGCTCCAGCTCCACGCGCCTTCGGGCACGAACGCGCGCAAGCGCCAGAAGCCTTCGAGCGAGCACAAGCCGCACAAGGTCCAGAACATCAGCGTGTGCAGCGGCGCGAGCCACGCCGCGGGCACGGCTGCGACGGTCGGCGCGCCGGTTGCGGCGCGGGCCGTCGCCGATGCCGCCGAGGCGGGGATCGCGCGCGACTGGCGCAGCAGCAGCGCATAGCACGCGATCACCGCGATCGGCCACGCGAACGCGCCCATGCCGGACAGCGGCGCGTCGTGCGTATCGAACGCGCGGATGGCGAGCAGCGCGAGCACCGGCGTCAACGCGAGCGCGGGCCATTCGGCGATCGGCCACGCGAGCTTGCGGCGCGCCAGGTGCGCGAGCCATGCGGTGCCGGCCGCGAACAGCGCGGTCGCATCGACGACGAAGCGGTCCGCATGCAGATCGACGTGGCGGCTCGCATAGACGAGGATCTCGTGCAGCCCGCCGCTGAGCCACCACAACAGCCCCCAGACCGCGGCCGCCGAGCCCACGTCGGGCATCCACGCATGCCACGCGCGCGCTTCGTTGCGCCCGTGCAGCCACCAGCCGGTGAAGAGCCCGGCGAGCGCGATCAGCAGCATCGCGATGTACGGGCTGTTGAGCACCGGCAGCGCGTTCGCGTCGGGCGCGCCAAGCAGGCTCGTGAAGAACGCGCCGGCGGCCGCGAGTTGCATCGACAGGCCGAAGGCGAACGGCGCGAGGCGCCGTTCACGCACGCCGACCCACACGATCGCCGCGCCTTCGATCGCCCACGCGGCGCTCGTCGTCGGGCCGGAGAACGCGAGCGGCACCGCGAGCGTCGCGAAGATCACCGCGAGCGCGAGCATCGCGTCGAACAGCAGCGCGAGACGCGCGCGGCGCCGCGCGAGCCACGCGACGACCACGAGGTAGAACGCCGACAGCGCGACCGCGCTCCACGCGAGCGCGAACGGGATGTCCTTCACGAGCGCCGCCTGCAGCGCGGTCGCGACGATCGGCGTGCCGAACACGAGCGTGCCGTCGACGTAGTGACGCAGCGCCAGCTCGCGCTTCACCGCATACAGCAGCGCGATGCCGACGTACATCAGGAAGAACAGGATCAGGAACGGTTCGGTGCTCGCCAGCAACGCGGGACGATACGCGGTCACGCCCCACGCCGAACCGATCGTGAACGTGAACACGAAGCCGAGCAGATTCAGCGGACGCCACGCCTTGAACCATGCGATCGCGAACACGCCCGCGTTCAGCAATGCGTAGTAGCTGAACAGCGCGACGTGGCTGCCGTGTCCGGTCGACAGCAGCACCGGCGCGAGGAAGCCGCCCGCGGTGCCCATGAACGCGAGCGGCAGCGCGTTCTGCATCACCGCGAGGAACGCGCCGAGCGCGCATATCGCGACCATCAGCGGGAACGCCGCGCCGACCGGCAGCAGCGCGTAGAGCTTGGTGGCGGCGAAGATCGTCAGATACAGGATGCCGATGCCGCCGCCTTGCAGCACGAGCCCGTATGCCGCACGCCGCGCGCGCACGCGCCAGCCGATCGCGAGCAGGGCGGCCGCGGCGAGCGCGGTGCCGGCCAGGCGGAATTCGATCGGCAGCAGGTCGTTGTCGGCGGCGTACTTGAGCAGGAACGCGACACCGAAGAACAGCACGATGATGCCGACCCGCACGACCGTGTTGCCGCCGAGCAGCCAGTCGCGTGCGGCGCGCAGCGCGCGCTCCGCGATACCGGGCTCGCGCGGCTTCGGCGGGGCGGGTGGTGCGGGCGGCGTGGTCGCGGCGGGCGTAAGCGTCGGTGCGACGGCGGCCGCAGGCTCGGCGCTCGCGCGCGCCGAAGCGGCAGGCGCGGGCGCGGGCGCAGGCGCAGGCGCAACCGCGATCGTCGACGCCGGCGTGGCGACACGCACGGCCGCCGGTTGCACCGATGGTTGCGGCGGCATCGCGGCGGGTGACGGCGTGACAGCCGGTTTGCCCACCGGTATGACCGCCGGCGCGTGCGCGGCGCTGCCGGCCGCGACGCCGGCGTTCGCACCGGCCAGCTGCCCGCGTAGCGCGTCGAGCTCGTGGGTGAGCGCGTCGACGGTCGCTTCGAGCCGCGCGACGCGATCGGCGAGCGGCACCACCACAGATGGCGGCGCGCTGCCGGGTGTGGAAATTGCAGATGCGTCGGAGGTCGTGTCGCCGCTCGTGCGCCTGCCTTCCTGCAGCGCGTAGCCGACGCAGAAGCCGGTCACCGCGCCGAGCAGCGCGCCGGTGGCGACCGAGACATCCCCGAACAATGCGGCGATACCGCCCGCGATGAAGCCGATTGCGGCCAAGGCCCAAGTCATCGCCTAACTCCCTCTCTCATTTCGTTATCGTCCTTCGATCGTCGCGCTGCCCGATCGAGGCGGTTTTTCCATTCTGGCCGGCAGGCGAACCGGCATGCGCGCACCGCTCGAGCGTGCGCCGCGCAAGGCGCGCGGTGATGTCCCGAATGGCGTGGTTGCCGGCAATGTATCACAGTGGCCATGCGGGAATTTCAGGGTTGCCGACGGCCCGCGAACGTGGCGGTACACGTTCGCGATGCAGTCTTTTCGTACGACCATTCTTTTAATTTGCGCACGGCGCCGCGACGCGGCCGATCGGACGCAAAATTGTCGTAAAGCGACGCGCGCCACTTGTGTTTTTTCGCCCGACTGCGCGGGTTACGCGTCGCGCTGCTGCGCACAAGTCCGGGACGCGATGCCCGTCGTTGCTGACGCTGCGCGTAGTGCGTCGCCGCAATCGGGGGTCGCCGCGCGCCGCGGCCCGCGGGGCGCGGCTGTGGGGTGTGTCGTATTTGCGCAAGCGTTTGTCGTAATTCGTCGGCAGGTCGGGGTTTTTTCTGGCAACTATGTAGGCACGCTAGACACGCGTGAGTCCCCGCTACACGAGGAGAAGGTTTCGATGGATGCCCCCAAGGTCGTGGTCGAAGGTCTGTGCAAGGTGTTTGGAAGTAACCCGCAACAGGCGCTCGACATGCTTGCCGCCGGCGCGACGAAAGATGATGTGCTCAAGCGTACCGGTCAGGTCGTCGGCGTGCACAACGTATCGTTCGACGTGCAGGAAGGCGAAATATTCGTGCTGATGGGCCTGTCCGGCTCCGGCAAATCCACGCTGATCCGCCTCGTGAACCGGCTGGTCGATCCGAGCGCCGGCAAGGTGCTGATCGACGGGCTCGACGTCGCGTCGGCGCGCCGCTCGGCGCTCACCGCGCTGCGCCGCAAGGACATGAGCATGGTGTTTCAGTCGTTCGCGCTGATGCCGCATCGCACCGTGGTGTCGAACGCCGCGTTCGGCCTCGAGGTCGCGGGCGTCGGCAAGAAGGAGCGCGAGCGGCGCGCGATGGAAGTGCTCGAGCAGGTCGGGCTCGCGCCGTTCTCGCACAAGCTGCCGTCCGAGCTGTCGGGCGGGATGCAGCAGCGCGTCGGCCTCGCCCGCGCGCTCGCGGTGAACCCGTCGCTGATGATCATGGACGAGGCGTTCTCCGCGCTCGATCCGCTCAAGCGCCGCGAAATGCAGGACGTGCTGCTGCAACTGCAGAAGGAGCAGCGCCGCACGATCATGTTCGTGTCGCACGATCTCGAAGAGGCGCTGCGCATCGGCAACCGCATCGCGATCATGGAAGGCGGCCGGCTCGTGCAGGTCGGCACGCCGCAGGACATCATCGCGAACCCGGCCGACGAGTACGTGCGCGCGTTCTTCGACGGCATCGACACCAGCCGCTACCTGACGGCCGGCGACCTGATGCAGACGGGCGCCGTGCCGCTCGTGTCGAAGTGCGATGCGGAAGGCGTCGCGGCGACGCTGAACGGCAGCGCCGAATATGCGTTCGTGCTCGACGCGCAACGCAAGATCCGCGGCTTCGTCACGCGCGACGCGCTCGGTCAGGCCACGCCGTCGGTGCGGCCGATCGAGAGCATCCGGCGCGACGCGTCGCTCGAACATGTCGTCGCGCGCGTCGTCGCGAGCCCGAATGCGCTACCCGTCGTCGACGACGAAGGCTGCTACTGCGGCTCGGTCGACCGCGCACTTATCCTGAAGGCCATCACGCGTTCGCGAGGCTCCCATGTCTGAAATCATTCCACTCGGCAGCTGGGTCGACCAGTCCGTTCACTATCTGCTCGATCACGACGCAAAGACCTTCGACGCGATCGGCCAGGCGATCGAGAGCCTCGCCGCATTGGTCGAACACGGCCTGCAGGCGATTCCGATGTGGCTGATGATGGCGATCTTCATCGGCGTCGGGCTGTGGCGCGTCGGCTGGCGCTTCGCGCTGTTCACCACCGCATCGCTGCTGCTGATCTTCGCGACCGGCTTCTGGGATCAGACGGTCATCACGCTCGGCCTCACGCTGTCGTCGACGATCATCAGCCTCGTGCTCGGCATTCCGCTCGGCATCTGGGCGGCCAAGAGCAAGTGGGTCGCCGCGACCCTGCGCCCGGTCCTCGACCTGATGCAGACGATGCCCGCCTTCGTCTATCTGATTCCGGCCGCGATGCTGTTCGGCCTCGGCCGCGTGCCGGGCATCCTGTCGACGGTGATCTTCGCGATGCCGCCGGCCGTGCGGCTGACGAGCCTCGGCATCCGCCACGTGAACCGCGAGATCGTCGAAGCCGGCCAGGCGTTCGGCTGCACGCCGTGGCAACTGCTGTACAAGGTGCAGTTCCCGAACGCGCTGCCGTCGATCATGCAGGGCGTGAACCAGACGATCATGATGGCGCTGTCGATGGTCATCATCGCGTCGATGGTCGGCGCGGGCGGTCTCGGCAACGACGTGCTGGCGAGTATCCAGCGCCTCGACATCGGCCTCGGCTTCGAAAGCGGTCTGTCGGTCGTGCTGCTCGCGATCATCCTCGACCGCATCACCGAGAGCTTCGGCCGCGCGCCGGGTGCCGTGAAAGCGCCGCTGTTCTCGGGCCTGAAGCACCTGTTCCGCGCGAAGGCCGCGCCCGCGCAAGCGTAACGCCCGGCGGCCGCGCGCTGCGGCCGCTTTTCCCGATCCGATACCAGCTTCCGTGGCCTGCGCCACGGGGCTGGCTGCGTGCAACCTGATCAACCGTTCGCCAGGAGCCCGATGTGACGTTCGCCGCCGCCGCACCCGCCCCCTGCGTTTCACCGGTTTCTTCCCTCGCTCATTTCGGTTTTCTCACGCTGCCGAACTTCTCGATGATCGCGTTTTCGAGCGCGGTCGAAGTGCTTCGGATGGCAAATTACGTCGGCCGCGCCGATCACTACAAGTGGTCGATCTATTCGCTCGACGGCAAGCCGGCGCAGGCCAGCAACGGCATCGCGGTGCGGCCCACTCAGGCGCTCGACCATGACAACCTGCCCGACGTGATGATCGTGTGCGGCGGCGTGCGCATCCGCGACGTGGTCGACGACGTCGCGCGCGACACGTTGCTCGCGCTCGCCGAGCGCGGGCTGCCGCTCGGCGGCATCTGCACCGGCGCGTATGCGCTGATGTCGAGTGGGTTGCTCGACGGCTATCGCTGCACCGTGCATTGGGAGAATCTGTCGGCGCTGCATGCCGAGTTTCCGCGCGTCGGTTTCGCCGACGAGCTGTTCGTCGTCGATCGCGACCGCCTCACCTGCACCGGCGGCACCGCGCCGCTCGACCTGATGCTGAACCTCGTCGGCATGCGCTTCGGCCAGCAGCTCGCCGCGCAGGTGTCCGAGCAATTCATTCTCGAGCGTATCCGCAGCGCCACCGACACGCAGCCGATTCCGGTCGATGCGCGCGTGGGTTTTTCGCGGGCGGAGCTGATCGAGGTCGTGCGGCTGATGGAGGCGAACATCGAGGAGCCGCTGTCGCTCGAGGAGCTCGCGCGGCTCGTGCGGCTGTCGCAGCGTCACCTGCAGCGCATGTTCAAGGTGTATCTGAACGTCTCGCCCACCCACTACTACCTGACGCTGCGACTGAAGCGCGCGCGCGACCTGCTGCGCACGACCGACGCGTCGATTGCGCGCGTGACGACGACGTGCGGCTTTCATTCGCCGTGTCATTTCAGCAAGGCGTATCGCGCGCAGTTCGGTCACGCGCCGAGCTACGAGCGCCGCCTGCCGGGGCGCTGACGCGAACGGCGCACCGATACGCGAACCATCCGGTCCGCGACGCCGCCGGGATCGCGGCGCGCGGCTTTACCCATCGATCCCGTAGCCCAAGCAAACGACGTCACTTTGAGGAGAAGAAAGATGAAGCGCCTATTGATCGCAACGGTATGCGGGATCGGGATGGCAGCGCCGATGTCGGCGGTTTACGCGGCCGACCCGCCCGTGTGCAAGACCGTGCGCTTCGCGGACGTCGGCTGGTCCGACATCGCGGCCACCACCGGCCTCGCATCGGCGATGCTGCAGGGGCTCGGCTACACGCCGACCAAGACGATCGCGTCGGTGCCGATCACGTTCGCGGGCATCAAGAGCAAGCAGATCGACGTGTTCCTCGGCTACTGGTCGCCGACGATGGACCCGATCATCCAGCCGTTCACGAAGGCCGGGCAGATCAAGGTGCTCGCCACGCCGAACCTGACCGGCGCGAAATACACGCTCGCAGTGCCGGACTACGTGTACCAGGGCGGCCTGAAGTCGTTCGCCGACATCCAGAAGTTCGCGGACAAGCTCAACGGCAAGATCTACGGGATCGAGCCGGGTAACGACGGCAATGCGCTGATCAAGAAGATGATCGACGGCAACCAGTTCGGCCTCGGCAAGTTCAAGCTGGTCGAGTCGAGCGAGGCGGGGATGCTGGTCGAAGTGAATCGCGCGATCCGCGACAAGCAGTGGATCGTGTTCCTCGGCTGGGAGCCGCATCCGATGAACGTGCAGATGAAGATCGATTATCTGAGCGGCGGCGACGACGTGTTCGGCCCGAACTACGGCGAAGCGAAGGTGCTGACCGCCACGCCGCCCGACTACGCGCAACGCTGCCCGAACGTCGCGAAGTTCGTGTCGAACCTGCAGTTCACGACGACCATCGAGAACCACGTGATGGTGCCGATCATGAACAAGCAGGACCCGAACAAGGCCGCCACCGAGTGGCTGAAGGCGAATCCGCAATCGCTCGACAAGTGGCTGGCCGGCGTGACGACGATCGACGGCAAGCCCGGCTTGCCGGCGGTGAAGGCGTATCTCGGCGTGCATTGAGCGAGGTCGTACACGGCGCGCCGGCCGAATGGTCCGGCGCGCCGGACCTCGCGCGTTACCCGAAGCGCACGCAATACACCGGCGGCAAATGCGCGGACACCTGACGCCAGTTCTCGCCGCCGTCGCCGGACGTCCATAGCCCGCCCGTCGTCGACGCCATCGCGAGGTGCGTGCCGGTGTCGTCCACCGCGAGCCCGTGCCGATACACGAGGTCGTAGGCCGGCGCGGGCGGCAATCCGTTCGACAGGCTCTCGAAGCTGCGGCCGCCGTCGCGCGTGCGCGTGACGACGAAGCGGCCGTTCACCGGAATCCGGCACGCATCCTTCACGGCCGGCACGAACCAGGCCGTGTCGGGATCCTTCGGATGCACGGCGACCGCGAAGCCGAAGCTCGACGGCTGCGCGTCGATGCGCTGCCAGCGTGCGGCGCCATCGGTCGAACGGAAGATCGCGCAGTGATGCTGCGTCCACAGTACGTCGGGCGCGGCCGCGCACTGGACGACCCGATGCGGATCCTGCGCGTTGGGCTCGCCGCGCCGCTCGGGCGGCATGTAGTCCGCTTCCATCCCGTCGGCGCTGACGTGCCAGCTCGCGCCACCGTCGACGCTCTGCCAGACGCCGCCGCACGAGATGCCGACCGTCAGATGTCGGCTGTCGCGCGGATCGACCATCACCGAATGGATGCCCGGCGCATCGTAGCCGCCGCCGAACCACTCGGCGCGTTCCGGGCGGTCCCACAGCGCACGGTTCAGCGCCCACGAGTCGCCGCCGTCGTCGGAGCGGAACAGCCCGCCCGGTATCGTGCCGGCCCACAGCACGCCGGGTTCGTCGGCGCCGCCGGGTTCCAGCGACCAGATCTGCTGAAGCGTCCACGGCGCGCGCGGCGCGGCGGGCGCTTCGGCATCCGTATTGCCGGCGCCCGCGTCGGCCGGCTGCGGCGGATAGACGGGCACCGCGCATTCCTCCCATTCGTCCGCATCGGCACGCCTGCGATGCAGCTTGACCCCGAAATGGCCGAGATGGAGCGCCGCATACAGCGTGCCGTCGCGCGGATCGGCGAGCGTCATGCCGACCGGCTCGCCGATGAAGTGCGGCTCGCCGAGCGACCAGCCGCCGTCGCCGTCGGCGTGCAGCACGAACAGGCCCTTGCGGGTCGCGACGAGCAATCGGTCGTTCATGTCCGGTGTCTCCTGTGGGCTCGGGCGCGGCTGGCTGCGCCGCGCATGCGCCCCGTTATCCGCCCGACAACGCCTGCACGACATAGACGCGGCTGGCGTCGTCGAGCGTATCGGACAAGTGTTGCCGGTCGCGTACCGGATGGCCGTCGATGAACACCGACAGGTGCTTTCTCAGCGCACCCTGGTCGTCGACGATGTAGCCGCGCAGCCGCGGCTGCGCGGCGAAGGCCGTTTCCAGCGCGTCGCGCAGCGTGCGCGCGTCGATGTCGCGCTCGGGCATGTCGACATGCCGTTGAATCGATGCCGCGAAGAAGAGGTGTGCCATGGCAGGGGCCGGCAGCAGCGTGCGGGGGACGGTCTGTAGTTTAGGCGATCGTTCGGCAAATCGAGCAGGGCATCAGCCCGCTTCACCGGGCCGGCCGGCGACGCCATGCGCTTGCTGCGCCGCGCAACGGCCGGCGCGCGGCGCGCCGTTACGCGTACTTGTCGCCGACCGTGCTGCGGATCGGGTAGGTGTCGTAGATGATCGTCATGCGCTCGATGCGTGCGGCGTCGTCGAATTCGAATACGTCGACGCACTCGAAGCGCACCGCCGAGCCGTCGTTCAATCCCCAGTCGTACACGAAATAGCCGGTGGCCCGACGTGCGCCGGTCGTGCTGACGCAGACGTCGATCGGCGTGATGCGGCTCTCGCCGGACGCCGCCGCGACTTTTTCGAAGAACGGCTGCGGCGTCATCCAGCCCAGAAACGGCGAGAAGATGCGCGCATCGGGCGTGAACAACGCGCAGATCGCCGCGACGTCGCCGCGCTCGAGCGCCTTCAGGTAGGTATCGACCTGCCGCGTGTATAGTGCGTCGGACGACGAAATCATGGTATTTCTCCGCTGATGATGGACCGGCCCGTCGCGACTGCCGTCGCGCGCCGGTTCCACCACGATAGCGACGCAGCGATGACCGAACAAACGAATAATCCGCAACCCGGGTATGCGGCCGGCGCATACCCGCTGGCGGACCTGACGCGCGCATTGCCGCCGCTGACGGCGTTGCAGGCGTTCGTCGCCGCCGCCGAGCTCGGCAGCTTCAGCCGTGCGGCCGAGCATCTGTGCCGGACCCAGGGGGCGGTGAGCCGGCAGGTGCAGCAGCTCGAAGCGTATTACCGCTGTGCATTGTTCGTCCGCCATGCGTCGGGCTTGACGCTGACCGCCGAAGGCGGCGCGCTGCTGGCGGTGGCCGTCGACGTGCTCGCCCGACTGGCGCGACACGCAGATGCGCACGCGCAGGCCGCGTCGGTCCTCACGCTGCGCGTGCCTTCCACGTTCGCGGTGCGCTGGCTGCTGCCGAGGCTCGCGGCGCTCAACCGTGCGTTGCCGCGCACCGAGTTGCGCATTCACACGTCGGCGGACGACACGCCGGATTTCACCGACGCCGGTTTCGACGCGATCGTCGTGCGCGGCAGCGGAACCTGGGCGGGAATGGCGGCCGTGCCGCTGTTCGACGAATGCCTGACGCCGATGTGCACGCGCGAGGCCGCTGCGTCGTTGCACGCGATCGACGATCTCGCGCGGGTCACGCTGCTGCATCCGGCGCGCAACCGCGACGAATGGCGCTGCTGGCTGGACGCGGTCGGCGCGACGCAGATCGACCGCAGCGCCGGCCTCGTGCTCGATACGCTCGAACTGACGCTGACGGCCGCGGAGCAAGGGCACGGCGTCGCGATCGGCGATCCGCGCATGGCGGCCGACCGGCTGGCCGCCGGAACGCTCGTCACGCCGTTTCCGCAGGTGGTGCGCAACGGCCTCGGCTACTACCTGGTTCATCCGGTGCAGCGCGCCGCGCAGCCGGCGATTCGCGCGCTCGCCGATGCGCTCGCGCAGCTCGCGCGCGAGGACTGACCGCTACGCAGGTGCGCCCGGTGGGCCGCTAAACGGGAATCGAGCGCCCGCGGATGCGGATCCCGAGCCGCACGATGCCGATCACCGCATTCGACAGCCACGTGAGCCATCGCGGCATTCCGCGCCGGCGGATGTCGAGCAGCAGCACGATGCGCACGTCGTCGCTGTCGTTCCATACCTCGTGCACGAACGTGTCGTCCCACAGCAGGAAGCGCCCTTCGTCGAGCCGGTATTCGCGGCCGTCGACCTTCAGCACGGCGGCGGGCGTGCCGTCCGCGCGCGTCGGCATCGACAGCACCAGGTAGCCGCGCAGGATGCCGCGAAACGGCCCGCGATGCGGCGGGATGTGCTTGCCCGGCGCGAGGAACGACAACGATGCGGACAGCACGTCCGGCGACGTCGCGACGAGCGACTCGACCGTCGGGCAGCGCGACAGGTTGCGCGGGAACGGCTGACCGTAAGCCTGCATGATGAACATCCGCCAGTCGCGCGCGTCGTTGGCGGAGATGTCGCGCTGCTCGCGCATGATCTCGTGAAAGCGCGGGATGCGCGGCATGTCGCGCGCCACGGCCAACGCCTCTGCCTGGATGTCGCGCCATGCGCCAACGAAACGCACGGCATCGGGAAACGCGGCCGTGTCGAGCACCGCGCTGCCGTCGATATGGCGGTCGTACAGCGTGCGAAGCAGGCCGGCTGCGTAGTCGTAAGCGACGGACATGATCGGAGGGCGATCCACGAGGTGTCGTCAGTCTGCCCCACGCGCGGTGGAGCGTGCGTTACGTGAGGTTACGCCCGCTGACGAAAGAATGACAGTGCGTTCGAGATGCGGCGCCGCGAATGAATGGCCACCATGCGTCGTCGGACCGGTGGTCATGCGCGCGCTCGTCGATTGGCGCAGCGATCGAATATGAAGCCGCAACGGCCAGGGGCCGCGACGTGCGTGGGCGGGTGCCCCGACGCCTGCATCGGCCCAGGTGCTGTCGCGCGCAGGTTTGCGACGCGCCGATCGGTGCGGCGGCGGCCGGTGTGGCCGGTAGAAGGGGGAAGGCGGGGATTCGGCGGAAGATCGCGACCTTGGCCGCCGTGCATAGGTACATGGGCACATCGACGATGCGGTAGCAGGCCGACGCCAGCCTGCTACCCGGTGCCGGCGCGAGCGCGTCCCGCGTCGGCGCTACGGCATCGAGCATGCCGTTCGCGGCATGCTCACCACGGCATCATCCGCTGCATGGTCTGGTCGCGCAGCACGAAGCGATGCGCGAGTGCGGCCGCGACGTGCAGACAGATGCCGGCGAACAGCACCCACGCGAGCACGCCGTGCACGTCGCCCATCGCGTGCCCGAATTGCGATCCGGCTTCCGACAGCGCCGGCAGCGGCAGGACGCCGAGCAGCGTGACGGCCCATGCGCGCGACGACGCATTGATCCAGCCGAGCAGCGGCACGACGATCAGCAGCGCATAGAGCGCGAAATGGGTGGCGCCGGACAACTTGCGCATCGTGGGCGACAGCGTGTCGGCGGGCGGGCGATGCGTCACGCGCCACAGCACGCGGCACACCATCGCGGCGACCAGCGCGGTGCCGACGAGCAGGTGTGCGGCGATCAAGCCGACCGGTTGCGTATCGCGATGCACGTCGGGCATCGTCCAGCCGATCAGGTACTGCGCGACGATGAGCGCCACGATCAACCAGTGAAGAAGACGTGCGACGACGTCATAGCGTGCGGGTGTGGACATGGAGGCTCCTGTCAAGGCGGTGGGGATCGTAGGTATCGACCGGATTCTACGGCGGGATCGTTAACGAAACATTAAGCGTTCGGCAGCGCGCGCCGCCGCCGGTCCGGCGCATGACGCACCAGCTGCACGACGGCGTCGCCGCTCGAGCACCCCGCGCGCGAGACTGTCGTTCATCGTCGACGAGATACGGGAATTACAGGTACGGCCGGAGCCAGCCGAGCCCTTCGGACGTGCCGGCCTTCGGGCGATATTCGCAGCCGATCCAGCCGTCGTAGCCGAGCGCGTCGATCAGCGCGAACAGGTACGGGTAGTTCAGTTCGCCGACGTCGGGCTCGTGCCGCTCGGGCACGCCGGCGATCTGGACGTGGCCGATGCCCGCGAAGTCGCGCTTGAGCTTGGTCGCGAGGTCGCCTTCGACGATCTGGCAGTGATAGCAGTCGAACTGCACCTTCAGGTTCGGCGCACCGACTTCCGCGCAGATCGTATGCGCATCGTCCTGGCGGTTCAGGAAATAGCCGGGCATGTCGCGTGGGTTGATCGGCTCGATCAGGATCGTGACGCCGTGCGCGGCGGCGGCCTGCGCCGCGTGGCGCAGGTTCGCGACGTAGGTGTCGCGCTGGCGCGCGCGGTCCGCGCCCGATGCGACGATTCCGGCCATCACGTGCAGCTTCTTGTTGCCGAGCACGCGCGCATAGTCGAGCGCGCGGTCGATGCCGCGGCGGAATTCGTCGTCGCGGCCCGGCAGCGACGCGATTCCGCGTTCGCCGGCGGCCCAGTCGCCGGGTGGCGCGTTGAACAGCGCCTGCTCGAGGTTATGCGCGTCGAGGCGCGCGCGGATGTCCTCGGCCGCGAAGTCGTACGGGAACAGATACTCGACGGCGCGAAAGCCGTCGTACGACGCGGCGGCGAAGCGTTCGAGGAACGCGTGCTCGGTGTACATCATCGACAGATTGGCGGCGAAGCGGGGCATGGCAACGGGTCCAGGAAGTGAATGGGGCGGGGCAGAGGGCGCCCCGCGTCGAATGTCGGTTCAGCGGTTCAGCGGTTCACGAGCCGCGCGCCGCTCGTGCACGCGCGATCGCATGCGCGCACAACCAAACGGCAGGCGCGCCGGTCAGTCCGGGATGTCTTCGACTGAATCGGCAACGGCAACGGCAACGGCAACGGCATCGGCCGCCACGCCGGCGTCCACGGCTTCGCCGCCGCGCTCGCGATAGGCGGCCGGCGGCACGCCGAACTGCTTGCGGAATTCGCGGCCGAGGTGCGACGCGTCGGCGAACCCGCAGCTCGACGCGATATCGGCGACGGTGCGGTCGGAGCTGGTCAGCAGCCATGCGGCGGTGCGCAGCCGCACCTGCTTCGCGAACGCCTGCGGACTCTTGCCGGTTTCGGCCTTGAACAGCCGCTCGAGCTGGCGCGTCGACATGTCGAGCTTGCAGGCGAGCTCTTCGAGCGGCAGCGCGCGCCCGACGTGCTGTTCCATCAGAAGAATCGCGCGCTTGACCTTCGGATGCGTGGCCGGCTCGAGGCCCGGCGGATGCGGTTGCGGCGCATTGCCCTTCTGCATCTCGCCGACCAGCAGGATGCGCAGCGCCTTCTGCACGGTCGCATGGTCGAAATGGCGCAGCAGGATCGCGGCGGCGACGTCGATCGACGCGCGCCCGCCCGAGCACGTGATGCGGCGTCGGTCGATCACGAACAGGCGATCGGCGATCAGCATGTCGGGGTCGGCGTTCGGAAAGCGTTCGACGAAATCCCAGTAATGGAACCAGCTGACGCAGGTGCGATAGCCGTCGAGCACGTTCGCGCGCATCAGCGTGAACACGCCGGTGCAGATGCCGACCACCGTCGCGCCGCCCGCGGCCGCGCGGCGGATGAACTCGAGCGTGTCGGGGCCGGCTTGCGGCCCCGAATGCAGCAGCCCGCCGACCACGACCACGTAGTCGAACGGCTCGGCGTTCTCGAAGGTTTCCCACGGCGTGATCTGGATCCCGCAGCTCGCCCGCACCGGCGCGAGCGTCTCGCCGATCACGCTCCACGCGCAGCGCACCGGCTTGCTGTAGTCGCCGTCGTCGGCGGACAGCCGCAGCATGTCGACGAACCCCGAAAAGGCCGTGAGCGTGAAGTTCGGCAGCAGCACGATGCCGAAGCGGATGCGCTGCGGCGCCGGTTCGGCGAGGGGGGAAGCGGGTACGTCGGATGTCATCGCGGTCAATCTCGTCACGCCCGGAAGGCGGGCCTCAGTCGTTTCACTCTGCGCGCGGGCACGGCGCCCGACTTGTGTTTTTGCGTCGCCAACCATCGTCAAAACGCATTTTCCTGCCGTCCTGCGTGGGGCTTGGCGGCGCTATCCCACGCCGATGCCGTTTTTGTTCTATCGGCCGATTTTACGCTTTGATGTACTGACGCCAACGACATTTCACGTACGCCTACCCAGAGGAAGCCAGATGAACGTCAGCGCGTTCGACCTGTTCAAGATCGGCATCGGCCCGTCGAGTTCGCATACGGTTGGCCCGATGATCGCCGCGTGCCGCTTCGCGTCGCACATCGACGATGCGAACCTGCTCGGCTTCGTGCGCCGCGTGCGGGTCGAACTATACGGGTCGCTCGGTGCCACCGGCAAGGGCCACGGCACCGACAAGGCGGTGCTGCTCGGCCTCGAGGGCCATCTGCCGGACACGATCGATCCCGACCTGATCGAGCCGCGGCTCGCGGCGATCCGCGCGGAGAAGTCGCTGACGCTGCTCGGCCGGCAGACGATCCGCTTCGAGGAAAAGGAGCATATCGGCTTCTTCCGCAAGATGATGAGCGGCACCAGCATCGTTCACCCGAACGGGATGCGCTTCCAGGCCTTCGACGAGCACGGGCAGTTGCTCGTCGAGAAAGAGTATTACTCGATCGGCGGCGGCTTCGTCGTGAACCGCGACGGCGATCGCGTGAACGGCGTGCGTGCGGCGGCCGACGTGCCGTATCCGTTCCGCACCGGCGACGACCTGATGCGCCAGTGCCGCGAGCACGGGCTGTCGATCGCCGAGCTGATGCTGCGCAACGAAGCCGCGCTGCGCCCGGCCGACGAAGTGCGCGCGGGGCTGCTCGCGATCTGGCGCACGATGGCCGCGTGCGTCGAGCGCGGCTGCAAGGTCGAGGGCGAGCTGCCCGGCCCGATGCGCGTGAAGCGTCGTGCGGCCGAGCTGAACGGCCGCCTGCGGGCGCGCTCGGAGGAGTCGCTGCGCGATCCGCTGTCGATGCTCGACTGGGTCAACCTGTACGCGATGGCCGTCAACGAGGAGAACGCGGCGGGCGGCCGCGTCGTCACCGCGCCCACCAACGGCGCGGCCGGCGTGATCCCCGCGGTGCTGCATTACTACGTGAAGTTCGTGCCGGGCTCGAACGAAGCCGGCATCCTCGAATTCCTGCTCACGGCCGCGGCGATCGGCATCATCTACAAGGAAACCGCGTCGATCTCCGGCGCCGAAGTCGGCTGCCAGGGCGAAGTGGGCGTCGCGTGCTCGATGGCCGCGGCCGCGCTCGCGGCGGTGATGGGCGGCACGCCGGACCAGGTCGAGAACGCGGCCGAGATCGGCATGGAGCACAACCTCGGGATGACCTGCGACCCGGTCGGCGGGCTCGTGCAGATTCCGTGCATCGAACGCAACGCGATGGGCGCGATCAAGGCGCTGAACGCGTCGCGCATGGCGCTCAAGGGTAACGGCCAGCACTACGTGTCGCTCGATTCGGTCATCAAGACGATGCGCGAGACCGGTGCCGACATGAAGACGAAATACAAGGAAACGTCGCGCGGCGGCCTCGCCGTGAACGTCATCGAATGCTAACGAAGGATCACTAACATGAGCCGCTACTCGATATTCAGCCTGTTCCGCAACGGCCTCTCGTATCACGAGAACTGGGAGAAGCAGTGGAAGAGCCCGGAACCGAAGAAGGAATACGACGTCGTGATCGTCGGCGGCGGCGGCCACGGCCTCGCGACCGCGTACTACCTCGCGAAGGAGCACGGCATCACCAACGTCGCGATCCTCGAGAAGGGCTGGATCGGCGGCGGCAACACCGCGCGCAACACGACGATCGTGCGCTCGAACTATCTGTGGGACGAATCGGCCGCGCTGTACGAGAAGGCGATGAAGCTGTGGGAGGGCCTGTCGCAGGATCTCAACTACAACGTGATGTTCAGCCAGCGCGGCGTGATGAACCTCGCGCACACGCTGCAGGACGTGCGTGACACCGAGCGGCGCGTCAACGCGAACCGGCTGAACGGCGTCGATGCCGAATTCCTCACGCCGGCCCAGGTCAAGGAAATCGAGCCGACCATCAACCTGAACAGCCGCTACCCGGTGCTGGGCGCGTCGATCCAGCGCCGCGCGGGCGTCGCGCGTCACGACGCGGTGGCCTGGGGCTTCGCGCGCGGCGCCGACCGCGCCGGCGTCGACATCATCCAGAACTGCCAGGTGACGGGCATTCGCCGCGAAGGCGGCGCGGTGGTCGGCGTCGATACGGTGAAGGGCTTCATCAAGGCGAAGAAGGTCGCGGTGGTGGCCGCCGGCAACACGACGACGCTCGCCGACATGGCCGGCGTGCGCCTGCCGATCGAGAGCCACCCGCTGCAGGCGCTCGTGTCCGAGCCGATCAAGCCGGTGGTCAACTCGGTGATCATGTCGAACGCGGTGCATGCGTACATCAGCCAGTCCGACAAGGGCGACCTCGTGATCGGCGCGGGCATCGATCAATACACGGGCTTCGGCCAGCGCGGCAGCTTCCACATCATCGAAGGCACGCTGCAGGCGATCATCGAGATGTTCCCGGTGTTCTCGCGCGTGCGGATGAACCGTCAGTGGGGCGGCATCGTCGACGTATCGCCGGACGCCTGCCCGATCATCAGCAAGACCGACGTGAAGGGCCTCTATTTCAACTGCGGATGGGGCACCGGCGGCTTCAAGGCGACGCCGGGCTCGGGCTGGGTGTTCGCGCACACGATCGCGCGCGACGAACCGCATCCGCTGAACGCGCCGTTCGCGCTCGACCGCTTCTATACGGGCCACCTGATCGACGAGCACGGCGCCGCCGCCGTGGCGCACTGATCCCGACCACCATTGGAGAAACCAACATGTTGCTGATCGAATGTCCGTGGTGCGGGCCGCGCGCCGAATCCGAGTTCACGTGCGGCGGCGAAGCCGACATCGTGCGCCCGGTCGCTAACGAGAACATGACCGACCGCGAATGGGGCGAGTACGTGTTCATGCGCGAGAACAAGCGCGGGCTGCACCGCGAGCAGTGGCTGCACACGCAGGGTTGCCGCCGCTGGTTCAAGGTGACGCGCGATACGGTCACCTACGAAATCAAGGGTTACGAAAAGTTCGGCGGGGCCGCCGGTCACGCACACGAAGAGGGCACGAGCAAATGAGCCAGAAAGACCGCCTCGGCACCGGTGGCCGCGTCAATCGCGCGATTCCGCTGACGTTCACGTTCAACGGCCGCACATATCAGGGCTTCCAGGGCGACACGCTCGCGTCCGCGCTGCTCGCGAACGGCGTGCACTTCGTCGCGCGCAGCTTCAAGTACCACCGTCCGCGCGGGATCGTGACGGCCGACGTCGCCGAACCGAATGCCGTCGTGCAGCTCGAAACCGGCCCGTACACGGTGCCGAACGCACGCGCGACCGAGATCGAGCTGTACCAGGGCCTCGTCGCGACGAGCGTGAACGCGCAGCCGTCGCTCGAGCACGACAAGTACGCGATCAACCAGAAGCTGTCGCGCTTCATGCCGGCCGGCTTCTACTACAAGACCTTCATGTGGCCGCGCAACATGTGGCCGAAGTACGAAGAGAAGATCCGCGAGGCCGCCGGCCTCGGCAAGGCGCCGGACGTGCTCGACGCCGACCGCTACGACAAGTGCTACGCGCACTGCGACGTGCTCGTGGTCGGCGGCGGCCCGTCGGGCCTCGCCGCCGCGCATGCGGCCGCGACGGCCGGCGCGCGCGTGATCCTCGTCGACGATCAGCGCGAACTCGGCGGCAGCCTGCTGTCGTGCCGGGCCGAGATCGACGGCAAGCCGGCGCTGCAATGGGTCGAGAAGATCGAGGCCGAGCTGCGCAAGCTGCCCGACGTGACGATTCTGTCGCGCAGCACCGCGTTCGGCTATCAGGACCACAACCTCGTGACCGTCACGCAGCGCCTGACCGAGCACCTGCCGGTGTCGATGCGCAAGGGGACGCGCGAACTGCTGTGGAAGGTCCGCGCGAAGCGCGTGATCCTCGCGACCGGCGCGCACGAGCGCCCGATCGTCTTCGGCAACAACGACCTGCCGGGCGTGATGCTCGCGGGCGCGGTGTCCACCTACGTGCATCGCTACGGCGTGCTGCCGGGCCGCAACGTCGTCGTGTTCACGAACAACGACCGCGCGTACCAGACCGCGCTCGACCTGAAGGCATGCGGCGCGAAGGTGACGGTCGTCGATTCGCGTGCGTCGTCGAACGGCGCGCTGCCGGCCGCCGCGAAGCGGCAGGGCGTGACGGTGATGAGCGGCGCCGTCGTCACGGCGGCATCGGGCAAATGGCGCGTATCGTCGGTCGACGTCGCGTCGTATTCGAACGGGCAGACGGGCGGCAAGCTGCAGTCGCTGGCATGCGACCTGGTCGCGATGTCGGGCGGCTTCAGCCCGGTGCTGCACCTGTTCGCGCAGTCGGGCGGCAAGGCCTGCTGGAACGACGAGAAGGCGTGCTTCCTGCCGGGCAAGGCCGTGCAGCCCGAGGCGAGCGTGGGTGCGGCGGCCGGCGAGTTCGGTCTTGCCCGCGCGCTGCGGCTCGCGGTCGATGCGGGCGCCGAGGCCGCGAAGGCGGCGGGCTTCGTCGCTGCGCAGCGCGCGGTCGCGCCGCAGGCCGCGGAACTCGTCGAAGGCGCACTGCAGCCGCTGTGGCTGGTCGGCAGCCGTGAGGCCGCGGCACGCGGGCCGAAGCAGTTCGTCGACTTCCAGAACGACGTGGCCGCGGCCGACATCCTGCTGGCCGCGCGCGAAGGCTTCGAATCGGTCGAGCACGTGAAGCGCTACACCGCGATGGGCTTCGGCACCGATCAAGGCAAGCTCGGTAACATCAACGGGATGGCGATCCTCGCGCAGGCGCTCGGCAAGACGATTCCGGAAACGGGCACGACGACGTTCCGCCCGAACTACACGCCCGTGTCGTTCGGCACGTTCGCGGGCCGCGAGACCGGCGACTTCCTCGATCCGATCCGCAAGACCTGCGTGCACGAATGGCACGTCGAGCACGGCGCGATGTTCGAGGACGTCGGCAACTGGAAGCGGCCGTGGTACTTCCCGAAGAAGGGCGAGGACCTCCATGCGGCCGTGCAGCGCGAATGCCTCGCCGTGCGCAACAGCGTGGGCATCCTCGATGCGTCGACGCTCGGCAAGATCGACATCCAGGGCCCGGACGCGGTGAAACTGCTGAACTGGATGTACACGAACCCGTGGAACAAGCTCGAGGTCGGCAAGTGCCGCTACGGGCTGATGCTGGACGAGAACGGCATGGTGTTCGACGACGGCGTGACGGTGCGCCTCGCCGACCAGCACTTCATGATGACCACCACCACGGGCGGCGCGGCGCGCGTGCTCACGTGGCTCGAGCGCTGGCTGCAGACGGAATGGCCGGACATGAAGGTGCGGCTCGCGTCCGTCACCGATCACTGGGCGACGTTCGCGGTGGTCGGCCCGAAGAGCCGCAAGGTCGTGCAGAAGGTCTGCCAGGACATCGATTTCGGCAACGACGCATTCCCGTTCATGAGCTACCGGAACGGCACCGTCGCCGGCGTGAAGGCGCGCGTGATGCGGATCAGCTTCTCGGGCGAACTGGCTTATGAAGTCAACGTGCCGGCCAATGCGGGCCGCGCGGTGTGGGAAGCGCTGATGGCGGCCGGCGCCGAGTTCGACATCACGCCGTACGGCACGGAGACGATGCACGTGCTGCGCGCGGAGAAGGGCTACATCATCGTCGGCCAGGACACCGACGGCTCGGTCACGCCGTACGACCTCGGGATGGGCGGGCTCGTCGCGAAGTCGAAGGACTTCCTCGGCAAGCGCTCGCTGTCGCGCTCCGATACGTCGAAGGAAGGCCGCAAGCAGTTCGTCGGCCTGCTGACCGCGGACGATCAGCTGGTGCTGCCGGAAGGCGCGCAGATCATCGCGAAGGACACGCAGGTGTCGGCCGCCGAGCCCACGCCGATGATCGGCCACGTGACGTCGAGTTATTACAGCCCGATCCTGAAGCGCTCGATCGCGCTCGCAGTGGTGAAGGGCGGCCTGAACAAGATGGGCGAGAGCGTCGTGATTCCGCTGGCCGACGGCAAGCGCATCACCGCGACGATTTCGAGCCCGGTTTTCTACGATACCGAAGGGGTGCGCCAGCATGTGGAATGAAACCAGAAACCAGACGCCGGTGGCAGGCGCGGGCGTCACGCTTGAATCGCCGTTCGTCGGCGCGGCCGATGTGCTGAAGCCGCATCAGGCGCGCGCATCCAAGAAGTTCACGCTGCGCGAGCGGCCGTTCCTCGATCTCGTCAACGTGCGCGGCGAGCCGGGCGACGCGGCGTTCGTCGCCGCGTTCGAGCGGGTGGTGGGCTGCCAGCCGCCCTCGGCGCCCAACACGGTCGCGCGCGGCGTCGGATACGACGTGCTGTGGCTCGGCCCCGACGAGTGGCTCGTGCGCTCGAACGGGCCCGTGCAGGCCGGCGTGCTCGAAGGGCAGCTGGCCGAGGCGATGCAGGGGCTGTATGCGGCGGCCGTCGACGTCGGCAGCGGCTACACCGTCGTCGAGATCAGCGGCGAACGCGTGCGCGACGTGATCGCGCGCGGCTGCCCGCTCGATCTGCATCCGCGCATGTTCAAGCCGGGCCAGTGTGCGCAGTCGCACTACTTCAAGTCGCCGATCACGCTGATTCCGACCGGCGACGATACGTTCGAGATCGTCCTGCGCCGCAGTTTCGCCGACTATTTCGTGCGCATCATGCTCGACGCCGCAGCGCCGCTGGCATCATGAAGCCGTTCGACGAACCGTTCGTGGCGATCGATGCGCCGCGCCTGCGCGGGCGCGGCTGGAGCGTGTTCGTCGACGAACTGAAGGTGCCCGCGCGCATCGGCATTCATGCGCACGAGCATGAAGCGCCGCAGCCGGTCGTGATCGATGCGCGGCTCGGTTATCGCTGCGAGCCGAGTGAGGAAGGCGAGTGGATCGATTACGACGGCTACTGCGCGCGCGTCGCGTCGTTCCTGTCGCACAAGCCGCATACGCGGCTGCTGGAGACGCTCGTCGCCGAGCTCGCGGTGATGTCGTTTCGGGAATGGCCGGCGCTGGAGTCGCTGACCTTGTCGATGTACAAGCCGAAGATCCGGCCGGGCACGAAACGCGTCGGCGTGTCGCTCGACTGGACGCGCGGCGATTACCTGCGGTGGACGGGCGCGGCGGGGCAGCTGTAAGCGCGCGTAGCGTCTACTTCGCGTTGCGGTTCGCCGATGGCGCCGCGCTCGACGGATCGCTGACCGGTATCATCCGCGGCGTCGCATCGGCGGCGTTGCGTGAGCCGTCTTCGGGTTCGAGCACGAAGCGGAACGCGTCGACGCGCTGCATCACCTTGGCCGCATAGGCATTCGATCCGCCGTAGCTCTTCAGGCCGGCCTGCACGTTGCCGCCGGCCGCGCGCACGTAACCTGACAGAATCCTGGAGCCGACGTCGACGTTCGCGTTCGGTTCGGTCAGGTCCTTCACGTCGCGCAGCATGCCGCGGTGGGCGGTCGGCACGACCTGCATCAGGCCGGTCGCGCCATGCTGGCCGCGCGCCTTTTCCTGGAAGCGCGATTCGATCGAAATGATTGCGTAAACCAGCGCCGGCGGCAGCGAATATTTCGTCGCGGTGAGGTTCACGATATCGGCGAGCCGCGTCGCCTTTTCCTTCGCGAGACCGAATTTCTTCGTCAGATACGACGTGATGCGGTGGTTTGCTCCGTTGGGCTGATCGTTGGCGAGCGGCGCGGATGCGGCGTCCGCTGCCGACGCGCTCGCTTGCGGCGCGGAGGCCGGTTGCGCGGAGGCCGGCAGCCCGGGCGCTTGCTGCGCCGCTGCCTGTTGCGCAATGCCGAGCGAAACCACGATCAGCCAGAGAAACCGTCGTCGCATGGTCGAGTGCGAGGAATTGGGAGGCGCATAGTATATCGGCCAATTGCGGCGCAGGGTCGAGCGCGGGGTCGAGTGAAAGGGCGATGTAGGGTTGGGGCGGTGGGGATGGGGA